>VBCL01000373.1 GCA_005888865.1 Betaproteobacteria bacterium
GCAAGTCCACGGTATTGAAGACTTTGTTCGGCATGCTCGTTCCGCGTTCGGGCGAGGTCCGGTTCGAGGGCAAGCGCGTCAACGGCAAGTCGCAGCGCGAATTGCTGGGCGAGGGGATCGCGTTCGTGCCGCAGGGGCGCAATCTGTTCGGCTCGCTGTCGGTGCGGCATAACCTCGAGTTAGGCGGCATCACGCTGCCGCGCGGCGAGCTCAATGGACGCATCGACGAAGTGCTCGCGCGCTTTCCCCGCATCAAGGAGCGCATCGACAACCAGGCCTCGACCATGTCGGGCGGCGAGCAGAAGCAGCTCGAGGTTGGGCGCGCACTACTCCTGCACCCGCGCGTGCTGCTCATCGACGAGCCGTCGATCGGATTGTCGCCGAAGCTCGTTCAGGAAGTGATGACGCTGCTGCGCGGGCTCGCGGATCAAGGCGTGACAGTGCTGATGGTCGAGCAGAATGTGCGCACCGCGCTCAAATATTCGAATCGCGCGCTGGTCCTCGAGATGGGGCGGCTAGCGCTCGACCGGCCGGCATCCGAGCTGCTCGACGACCCGAACCTGAACCGTCTCTTCCTGGGCGGGCACGTCAAGACCGCGGCGTGATGATGTGGGCTCATCCGTCGGTGGCGCAATGACGTTCTGCACGCCGGCGAAACTCTCGTCGCGGCAATGACGCGGCCCCTGTCGCTCGCGGCGCTCACCGTGCTCGAGCTCTCGCCGCCGGAGATGGTCGCCTGCGCGGCGGAAGCGGGCTACTCGCACGTCGGCTTGAGGCTGCTCCCTGCGACAGAGAGCGAACGGACCTGGCCCGTGGTCGGCGACACGCCGATGGTGCGCGAGATCGAGCGCCGCCTCGCCGATACCGGCGTACGCACGCTCGACATCG
Source organism: Betaproteobacteria bacterium (assembly GCA_005888865.1). GTDB lineage: Bacteria > Pseudomonadota > Gammaproteobacteria > Burkholderiales > Casimicrobiaceae > PALSA-1003. The sequence continues at coordinate 889 of VBCL01000373.1, forward strand.
AGATCTTCCGTCTCAAGCCCGATACCGATGTGCGCAGCTATATGCCGGCGCTCGAAACCGGTGCGCGCCTCGGCGCAAGACACGTGCTGGTCGCCGGCAACGATTCTGCCGAAGCGCGCCTGACCGAACGCTTCGCGGCACTTTGCGCCCTCGGCGCGCCGCTCGGGCTGACCTTCGATCTCGAGCCCATGCCGTGGACAGACGTCAAGAATCTCCAGCAAGCGGCGCGGATCGCAGCCGCCGCGCGCAAGCCGAACGCCGGCGTGCTCATCGATCCGATCCACTTCGATCGCGGCGGCAACGTGCCCGCAGACATCGGCGGGGTAGCGCAGGAGCGCCTGCATTACGCGCAGCTTTGCGATGCGCCGCCCGAGCGTCCGCGCGATACCGAGACGCTGCTCCATCAGGCGCGAGCAGAGCGACTCATGCCTGGCGACGGCGGGCTGAACCTGATGGGCATCCTGCGCGCATTGCCACCGGAGCTGCCCCTGGCGCTCGAAGTCCCGATGCTGGCGCTCGCGAAGACCGTACCCGCGGTCGAGCGTGCAAAGCGTATCCGCGTAAAGACCGAGGCTCTGCTCGCGAAGCTTGCGGAGAAGAGCCCGACAGCGTAAGCCGACGCGACGATGACCGATCTCTACGCCGTGATCGGCAACCCGGTCGCGCAGACCAAGTCGCCGCGCATTCACGCCGAATTCGCGCGGCAACTCAAACAGGATCTGCGTTACGAAGCGATTCTCGCGCCACACGACGGTTTCGCTGCGGCCGTCGCTGTGTTTCGTGCCGCCGGCGGTAAGGGCCTGAACGTCACGCTGCCCTTCAAGCTCGAGGCCTTCGCGCTCGCAACCGAGCGCAGCGACCGCGCCGAGCAGGCAGGCGCGGTCAACACGCTCAAGTTCGACGATGCAACCATTCTCGGCGACAACACTGACGGCGCCGGGCTCGTCGGCGACATTCAGGACCGGCTTCGCTACGCGATCCGCGGCAAGCGCGTGCTGATCATGGGCGCGGGTGGGGCAGCGCGCGGCGTCGTCCTGCCGCTGCTGCGCTGCGAGCCGGCGTCGATCGCCATCGCTAATCGCACCGTTGAAAAGGCGCTGGCGCTCGAACGCCGCTTCGCGCCCTTCGGTCCGGTCGAGGGCGGCGCCTATGCGCGCCTCTCCGGCAGGCAATTCGATCTCGTGATCAATGCGACCTCGGCGAGTCTCTCCGGCGAACTGCCGCCACTGCCCCCAGGCGTGTTCGCGCCCGGGGCGCTGGCTTATGACATGGTGTACGGCAGCGAGCTCACGCGCTTTCTCGCCTATGCGCAGGACAATGGCGCAGAGCAGGTCGCAGACGGCCTCGGCATGCTGCTCGCGCAGGCCGCCGAATCGTTTTTCCTCTGGCGCGGCGTGCGGCCCGACACCGCGCCCATGATCGAGCTGTTGCGCCGCGGTTAGCGTAACTGCACACTACGCATCTGGCCGCTCGTTAGAAACGGCCGTTTACGCGGAGTCCCCGACAGCACAAAGCAAGATCGGGATTCCAACCAGGAGGAGGCCGCATGTCTACGCACAAGTCCCGCAGCACCCGCGCTTCGCCGCCATCGCCGACGTCAATGACTCGCCGCGATGCCCTCAAGAAGACCGCAGCGATAGGCGTCGCCGCGGCCGCCGGATCGCTGGGCTTTCCGGCGATCGTGAGGGCGCAGGCTGACACCATAAAAATCGGCCACCTCACGCCACGCACCGGCTTTCTCGGCCAGCTTGGGCAGTACGGCCTGCGCGCCACGACGCTCGCGATCGACGAGGTCAACGCGTCAGGCGGCGTGCTCGGGCGCAAGGTCGACCTGCTCGCCGAGGATAGCGTCAATCCCGCGACCGCGGTGACGAAGGCGCAGAAGCTGATCGAGCGCGACAAGGTCGTCTGCCTTCTGGGCGAGATCAATAGCGCGTCCGCGCTGGCGATCGGCGAGCAAGCGGGCAAGGCGCGGATCGTGTACATCAATACCGGCGCCAACTCGGACGCGCTGCGCGGAGCGAACTGCAACCGTTACATGTTCCACGTCGAAGGATGCAATACGATGTACACCAAGACGATCGGGACCTGGCAGAAGCAGCAGAACCTGATCAAGGGCGCGAAGTGGTATTTCCTGACCGCCGACTATGCGTTCGGCCACGATCTCTACAAGGTGTCCTCGCGCTTCCTGCAGGAAAACGGTGGGGTGATCCTCGGCAACGACCTGGTGCCGACCAATTCGACCGATTACAGCGCGTACATCTTGAAGATCCGCAATGCCAAGCCGGACTTCGTCTACATCTGCCTGGCCGGCGTCGATCAGACGACCTTTCTC
>VBCL01000349.1 GCA_005888865.1 Betaproteobacteria bacterium
AAATTTGATCGCGCTGCGCGCGCGAGCGTAACGCGCCCCTGGGCCCGCGCGTGTCGTAAGACTTTACAACTCCGCCGCGCCGGAATCGGCGTCGCCCGGTAACTCGCGACGGCACAAGCATTTGCCGTTCTGGCGCGGATGTTGCGGCACGTACATCGGTGACGCCGTGAACGCGCCGATCGTCATCTCCGCCGACAACGTGCCGTGAACGCCCCGAGACCTTGGAGAAGCCGATGAAGGCGACGCTCTCTTCGATCCTGCTGGCCGGCATCGTCATGTTCCACACGGCCGCGTTAGCCATCGTCGTGGAGCTGGGCACGGGGGTCAACGCCGCGGCGATCACGCCTGCCCGCGACGCGTTTCGGAATGACCTCGGAGGCGGGACGGTCGCAGGCGCCAATGGCTCATTCGGCGGTCTCCGCCGCGAGATCAACTGGGACGGGGTCCCCGACGCTTTGTCCGCCCCGAACAACCTGCCCGCCAACTTCTTCAACGTCAATTCGCCGCGTGGCGTTGTCTTCGCGACGCCGGGTACCGGATTCCAGGTGAGCGCCAATGCCGGCGTGGTGCCCGTCGAGTTCGGCAACGTCGACCCGAGCTATCCTTCGACGTTCGCGGCCTTCAGCGCGCAGCGACTGTTCACGCCGCTCGGGAGCAACGTCGTCGACGTGCTGTTCTTCGTGTCGGGCACGAACACGCCGGCCACCGTTGCCGGGTTTGGTTCGGTGTTCACCGACGTCGATCTCGCGGGCACGACCACGATCGAGTACTTCTCGGCTGCCAATACGTCGCTGGGCCTCTTCCCCGTCCCCGCCACCGTGGGGAGCGAGACGCTGTCCTTCCTGGGCGTCGTCTTCGACGGCGGCCAGCGCGTCGCGCGCGTGCGGATCACCAACGGCAACACCGCGCTGGGCGCCGGCGTCACGGATCAGAACGGCGCGCTCCGTGACCTCGTCGTCATGGACGACTTTCTCTACAGCGAGCCGCAGGCCACTCCCGAACCCGCGTCCATGCTCATGGTGACGAGTGGACTCGCGCTGTCGGCGATGCTGCGCGGCGCCCTGCGTCGCCGCGCGCGGCCGCAGGACTGAACGAACCCCGGGGTGGCGGCGGCCGGGCCGACGCGGGCGCACGGCGGGCCGCCACCACCTGTGGACGGGGCGGTGAGCTTTTTGCGGCCCGCGCGTTTCGTTTTCAACTGCGTCAGTCAAATACCGGTGTTAATACCAGGGGCGACCAAGAAATACGGGCTAAATACGGATCGCACCGCCGGCAACCAGCGGGCGCGCGCGCAATGAGAAAACCGGCCGGTCGCTTGGATGCGCGGCCTCATGGCGAAGTATCCCCGCATCGGCACGATTAAATGTCTCTCGGTCCCCAACGCAGCACGATCTAATTCGCCAAGCCCGGCCCGCTGCGACGGCTCTGCCCGCGGCAGCTCGGCGCCGGACTTTTACTGCGGCCCGGCGGGTGCCGTTCGGCCCCGATTTTCGTGATTTCGTGGCGAGTCGCTGCCTGACGCGAATGTCGTGGCTGTGCGACGAAGTTAGACAAGTTAGATTTGGGGTGCCGGAATTACGTGGCGTCGTGCCACGAAATTCCGAGCGCGGGTGCCCGGTGCTGCAATCCGTATTTACCCCATGCCGCACCGTTGCACTTTTTCAGAGATCATCAAATCAGACACCTAGACATCGGATCATTAGGTTACTGGCTAAATTAGAACGTCAGCTTGTCGCCGGGGCTGATCGGGTGGACCTGCGTCGACGTCTGCCCGAGGAAGCTCTGATACTCCTGTGGGGTGCCCTTCAGCACCGGGAACGTGCCGTAATGCACCGGGATTGCGTGCTTGGGTTTCAGCATCTCCTTGGTGGCGTAGGCGGCGGCGCGCGGGTCCATGACGAAGTGACCGCCGATCGGGATCAGCACGACGTCGGGCTTGTAGTACTCGCCGATGAGCCGCATGTCGCCGAAGAGCCCGGTGTCGCCCATGTGATAGACCTTGACCCCGTTCTCGGTCTCGATGATGAAGCCGGCCGGCTCACCGCCGGGGTACGTCTGCGTCTTCTTGGTCGTCGGGTCGACCAGCGTGACCTCCGACGAATGCTCGGCGCGCACTTGCGTGATCTTGATCTGGGGGCCGAGCGGCGTCACCGTGCCGCTCTTGCCGAAGCGGATGCCCTGCTCGGCGCTGACCCAGCCGAGGTCGATCATGGTCTGGATGAGACCAGCCGGCCCGAACACCTTGGCGCCGGTGCGCTTGGCCAGATCGGCGGCGTCGCTCGAACCGTCGGTCCGTCCGATCGTCCCGAGGTGATCGGCGTGGCCATGGGTGATCAGGATCACGTCAACCTTGCCGAGCTTGTCGAGGTTCTTGAAGTCCTGGGGCGTCTTGGGGTTGTTCGTCAAGAACGGATCGATCACGATCACCTTGCCGCTCGGCGTGGTGATCTTCGTGGTCGCCTGACCGAGCCAGTGGACCTCCGTCTTGCCCGTCTGCGCCCACGCCGGCTCCACCGCCAGCGTGAGCGTGGCGGCCGCGCTCAGCTTGAGAAAATCCCGTCGCTCCATATGGCGCCTCCATGCGTGCCGGCACACGCACGAACGTGTGGATCGCGTCCCACGCCGAGCCGAGTCGACCACAGGAATCTTGTCCGCGACGAACGCGCCCGGCGACG
>VBCL01000350.1:0-2749 GCA_005888865.1 Betaproteobacteria bacterium
CCAATCCCGGCGTCGCGCTGATCGTAGGCCCGCTCGAGCCATTCGAAGGCGAGATCCGCCTCGCCGCGCAGCGCGTGCAGATCGGCGACCTGATAGGCGGCCTCGCCGCCGCGTTTTTCGGCGAGCTCGCGAAGCGCCTCGAAGGATTCGGTCCGTCGGCCCGCAACCTGGTGGATGATCGCCATGGCGAAGAGGCGCCCCCACTCCTCCGGCTCGCGCGACGCCTCCGCCAGCGCCTCCTCGACCCGACCTTGGTTGAGCAGCGCGATCGACAGCCAGGCGCGCGTGGCGGCTCGCTGCGGCGCGAGGTCCAGCGCCTTTCTCAGCGCGGCCTCCGACTCCGCATGGCGCGCCGCGACCCAGAATATCGTCCCGAGAAAGAAATAGGCCGCCGCGCTCAGCGGGTCCTGCGCCACCGCTCGGCGCCCGAGCTCAATGGCCTCGTCGAAACGGCCCAGGTTCGCTACCAGGAAGCCCGCCTGGTGCAGCACAAGGGCGTTTCCTGGCGCCAGTTCCAACGCCCGGCGATAGGACGCCTCCGACCCGGACCAGTCCCGGTCGTGGAACATCTGGATCCACCCCAAGCCCACGAGCCCGTCCGGCAGATCGGGCTCGAGCGCAAGCGCACGTGCCACGGCCTCGCGCGCACGCCCGAATCCCTCGGCCGCCGACGACCATCCCCAATTCGCTTCGGCGATGTGCGCTCGTCCGAGTTCCGCCCAGGCAAGCGCGAACTCGGGCTCCAGCGCCAGCGCCTCCTTGAGATACCCGATGCCCTTCGCCGTGTCCTCCGCCGTGCTGCGGTCGATAAAGTATCGCGCCTGCAGGAAGAGCCGGTGGGCCTCGGGATCAGTGCTGCGTCCTCTCACCGCCGCCGCCACCGCCGCCGTCACCGCCTTGCCCGCTTGCGCGTCGGCGGCCTCGCCCAGCAACGTCGTCCGAAGCTCCTTCACCACCGACTGCGCGATATCGTCCTGCACCGCGAAGATATCCTCCAGCGTCCGGTCGTAGGTCTCCGACCACAGTTGATAGCCGTCGGCCACCTTCACCAGTTGCACGGAGATCCGCATTCGGGCACCGGCCTTGCGCACGCTGCCTTCGAGCACCGTGGCGACGTTGAGCGCACGGCCCACGTCGGCGACGGTCGCACCCTTGCCCTTGAACGTGAAGGCCGACGATCGCGCCGCTACCCGCAGCCCGCGGATCTTCGAGAGCACGTTGAGCAGCTCGTCGGCAAGGCCGTCCGAGAAATACTCATCTTCCTCATCGCGGCTGCGGTTGACGAACGGGAGCACCGCGATCGACGGTGCTTCGCTGGCTGGTAGCGTCATCGCGGGCGCTGCCGCCGGCACCGCGCGCAGTGGCGCGACCGGCGCCGACGGCGCCGTGCCGCCCGATAGCAACCGATGCACGCGTTCGACAAAAACCCTCGACCCTTCGCCCGCGGGCAGGTGCGTCCATTGCACGTCCCGGAATTTCTCGGGCACGCGGGCGTTGACGTCGATCGTGGCGTCGATCACCACCGGCAGCAGGAACGCCTTGTCGTCGGCCATGTCCAGCGTTCGGTTCACCGCCAGATTCCATTCGCGGCGGGAGTAACCTTCCTCGCGCGCCTGCGTGTTCGCCGAGATGACGGGCACGAACAGCGCGCATTCCTTGATCTGCCTGCGGATCGACGCATCCCAGGCGTCGCCCCCGCGCAGCGCACTCTGGTCGAACCACACGTCAACCCCCACCGCGCGCAGCGCGTCGCAAATGCGCCGGGCAGCCTCCGCGTCCTGTGACGCGTAGCTCAGAAAAATAGCCTTGTTTGCGGCGCTCATGTCTAACTGGGCTCTGTTTCCAGGATCTGGTTTAGCACCCTCGTCGGGCTGCTGTTCTAGATGCTCGAATCCAGCAGATCTCCGTGCCACGCGATGAGGGCAGTCGCGGCGCTTGATGCGCCAAGGTCAGTTGAAGCTCTGCTTTCCTTTGGGCTTGTCGCAAGGCGCCGTACGTTCTCGGAGACCCTTGGTCTCATTCCACACCAGCCGCTTGTCATTGTAAGGCAGCGGCGCTTCGGCGACTTCACGGGGACGGGCGCCGTGCGTCCAGTCCGGCGGGCATATGGCGGTGAAGCTGGCATAGCCCCCGGTGCCGCCTTTCAAACGCGGAAATCCGATGGCGATCAACGCGCCCGTCGCCGGCACCTGATCCAGGTTGGTGACACCCTCGGCCTGCATGTAGCCGTTGTTCATCAGCCAGTCCTCGACGACCAGAGTGGGCGTGGAATCGGCGTCCAGCGGCTCGTGCCCGTGCAGCAGGATCTTGCGTTCGAGATGCAGAAGCTTGATCGCCTCGATCGTCGAGCCCGGGAATCTTCCGTCGGCCGGCTGGATGCGCGAGGCGTCGGGCCAGCGCTTCGACCAGTCCGACCGCACCATGACGACGCTGCCGGCCGGGATCATTCCATTCGTCCGTTCCCAGGCGCGCACGTCAGCGGCGGTGAGATGATAATTCGCGTCCGCCTTCACCTTGTCGGCAATCGAGATCACCGCGAGCTTGCGTAGTGCCAGCGTCGCCGGCAATTCATCGATGGCAGGGAAGCATTGATGCCAGTGCGCGGGCGGGTCGAGTTGCGTGCCGAACTGGTCGGTGGCAAACGTGTACGCCGTGGTTTCGAGACCGGTCTTCTCGTAGGTAAAGGGTGCGTACGGCGATTTTTCGTCGAGCCGGCCGGTGCCTTGCTGGAATTTCGTCGTCGTCGGGA
>VBCL01000350.1:2777-6040 GCA_005888865.1 Betaproteobacteria bacterium
CGCGCGAACGCGTTGTCCCAAACACTCCAGAGCCCCGATGCCGACCTTTTCGTTTGAGCGCGTGTGACTTCCGGCAGCGCGACAGCGCCGGCAAGGGCGATACTGGTCAGCGTGAGCATACGACGGCGGTTCATGAGTTCTCCTGGAAGGAACGGGGCGGTCAGCGGGTCTGCTTCCCCCTGTGCCGGCATCTTGCCGCAAAAGAAAGTCTGCAGGCGGGGAAAGTGCTGCAGGCGAGTCGGGAGTGCGCGATGGTGGCCTGCATCCCGTGCCAGGCCGCGTTCATTGCGTGAAATTCCGAATTGACCGCTTCTGGCAGGCCCTGGATACTCGACGACGTTAACGAAGTCACCTTGGACTCCGTCTCCTTGCCCATCAAAGGGGCGACATGGCCGAGGACACGGTCGAGCTGATGCGCCAGCTCGGAATCGAGAGCGCCTCCATTCTCGGCTACAGCGACGGCGGGATCATCGGCCTCGACATGGCGATCCATCATCCTGAGCGCGTGACGAGGCTCGCGCTCACCGGGGTGAATTTCCACACCGATGGCTATACCGGAGACCACTGGAAGGCGGTCGCCGCATCTCCCGACGCCTGGCCTGCATCCGAAGCCTATCGCCGCCTGTCTCCCGACGGTGCAGACCATTGGCCCATCCTGCTGGGACGGCTGCAGCGCATGTGGGCCGTGGAACCAAGCTACGCGCGCGACGAGATGCGGAGCATCGCGGCACCGACCCTGATAATCGTCGGCGACACCGACCTCATCACACCGGAGCACGCCGTCGAGATGTTCAGGACGATCCCACGCGCACAGCTGTGTGTGGTTCCGCACGCCGGCCACGGGGTCATGCCCAAGGAGACGATCCTGACGTTCCTGAAGGAAGCGCCGACTGATGAGACCTAGCAAGTTCTGACGCAGCCCAAATCAGGCACGAATCAAAGCCTTTGCTCGATCAATTACGGTTGGCGGAAAGACGCACCTTTGTCACGCATCTTCATTACCGGTTCCGCCGACGGCCTCGGGCGTAGTATGGTTGGCTCACCCTTTGTCAGCGTGGTGGTTGAACGATGAATCGGCGGACTTTCCTCATCGCCGCAATCGCAGCTATCGGCACCGCGCCCCGCGCCGCAATCGCACAACCGCAAAAATCACATCGGGTTGGCTTTCTCGGCAACGGGAGCCCGACAGCGCAGTCCTCGCAAGTCGAGGTATTCCGGCGAAGTCTTCGCGAGTTGGGCTGGATCGAAGGCCAGAACGTGACGATCGAGTATCGCTGGGCGGAGGGAAGCCCCGATCGGCTCCCTGCCCTCGTTGCCGAGCTCGTGCAAGCCAAGGTCGATGTCATCGTGCTTTCGGGCACTCCCGCGATTCGCGCTGCGCAGAACGCGACCAGAGCGATTCCCATTGTGTTTGTCGTCTTGACCGACCCGGTTTCCATGGGATTTGTGCCGAGCCTCGCGCGCCCGGGCGGAAACATGACGGGAGTGGCCTCCCAGTTCGAGGAGCTGATCACCAAGCAGCTTCAGCTTCTGAAGGAAGGCGTGCCCAGCCTCTCCCGCGTCGCGCTGCTCCGTAGATCCGGGCTTCCCAATCCAATCCTGAGAGCGGCGGAGGGCGCCGCGCAGAGTCTCGGCCTGACGTCCCGGACGCTCGATGTCGCGGGGCCGGCCGAATTCGAGAACGCCTTCAGCGTGGCGAGGAGCGAGCGTATGGGAGCTATCCTCGTGCTGCCTTCGCCCTACCTCGAAGTGCAGCGCACGCGACTGATCGAGCTCGCGGCACGATACGGCTTGCCCGCGTGCTACGAATTGAGGAGCTACGTGCAGGACGGTGGACTCATGTCCTACGGTCCGAACATCGATGCGATGTTCGCGCGCTCGGCCAGCTATGTCGATCGGATTCTGAAGGGAGCCAACCCTGGAGATCTGGCGATCGAGCAGCCCGCGAAGTTCGAGCTGGTGATCAATCTGAAGACCGCCAAAGCGCTCGGCCTGACGATCCCATCGTCACTTCTGCTGCGCGCGGACGAGGTGATCCAGTGATGGACCGGCGGACGTTCATCGGCGGCGTTGTCTTCGACATTCTGGCGGCGTCGTTCACCGTGGAGGCCCAACAGCCGCGAAAGATACCGGTCGTGGGTATCATGATCACTACCGCGCTGACGACCGGCGCCAACGTGCAGACGATCGCTGCCTTGCGAACGGGGCTGCGTGAACTGGGTTACACCGAGGGACAGAACATCGTCCTGGAGCTTCGATCGGCGGGCGGAAACCCGGAGGTGCTCGGCGGTCTCGCAGAGGAGCTGGTCAAGCTCAATGCCACCATCCTGTGCGCGTTCGGCCCCGCTGCAGTTCGCGCTGCGGTCGCGGCGACTCGAGCCATCCCAATTGTTGCGCTCGATCTGGAAACGGACCCCGTTCAGGCAGGGTGGGCGCAAAGTCTCGCTCATCCGGGCGGCAACGTGACCGGCTTGTTCCTGGATCTCTCGGCTCTCACCGGCAAATGGCTGGAGCTGCTCCGAGCGGCGATCCCCGCGCTTCGCCGCATCGCCGTGCTGTGGGATTCCACGACCGGTCCCGCACAGCTGAACGCCATGAAGGCGACAGCGCGCGAGCTCCATATCGATGTCGACGTCCTGGAGGTTCGCAATACCGATGATGTCGATGTTGCCCTCCGCGCCGCGGTGAGCGGCGGTTCCAAGGCCATGGCCATGTTATCGTCGCCCATCGTGCGCAACACCTCGGGGCAGATTGCCGAATTCGCGATGAAGAACCGATTGCCGGCGATCTCCCCATTCCGGCCGTTCGCGGATTTCGGTGGCCTCATGTCCTACGGGCCAAACCTGGAGGATTTCTTCCGGCGCTGCGCAACTTACGTCGACAAGATACTCAAGGGCGCAAGGGCGGGCGACCTGCCGATCGAGCAGCCCATCAAATTCGAGTTCGTGGTTAACCTGAGAGCGGCGAAGGCGCTCGGAATCACGATTCCGCAGCCGCTACTTTTGCGGGCGGACGACGTGATCCAATGATCAATCGTCGTGCTTTGCTCGGTGGCAGCCGCCGCCATGCGCAGGCGGCTAGGGCCAGATACAGCCGGATACAGCGAGTTGAAAAAAGCGCCGCAAAGGCGTAGTGTTTTGGTGGGGGTTAACAGGACCCCCGGGTTTTATCCCTCCAAGACGGTGCCCCGTCCAATCCTGTGAGCGTCGCGTGGCGGATGTGGGCACTACACAATGTTCGCAGTCCGCCCCGGCGCAATTCAA
>VBCL01000351.1 GCA_005888865.1 Betaproteobacteria bacterium
CGAAAGTTCTGCCGCAGCTCGCACCACGCACCCAGCGTCCAGGCGTCGCCCCAGAAGTAGAGGCCGAGCGGCCGGACTCGCCGCGCGGTGGATTGTCCTTCGACATCCTTGTAGTCGAGATCGGCGAAGCGACGCTCCCCAATCGCGTGACGCAGTGCGTCGAGCCGCTCGCCCGGCTTCGGGTCGATGAAGAACCCCGGCGCGAAGAGCGTGGCGCGTTCGAGCGCGATGCGCTTGTCGCCGGGCAGCGCCGCGGCGATCTTCGCCAGCGCCGAGCGTGCGCCGCGCCCGAGCGCGGGGCCGCCCCACGATTCGACGAAGCGTGCGCCGATAACCAGCGCATCGATTTCATCGAAGGTAAACATCAGCGGTGGCAGGTCGAAGCCGGCGCGAATCCGGTAGCCCACGCCCGCCTCGCCGTCGATCGGAACGCCGGACGCCGCGAGATCGGCGACGTCGCGATAAATCGTCCGCTCGGAGACCTCGAGCCAGCCCGCGAGCTGCGCCGCGGTCGTCAGCCGCCGGCCCCGCAGATACTGGACGACGGCGAACAGGCGGTCGGCGCGCCTCATGCCAC
>VBCL01000352.1 GCA_005888865.1 Betaproteobacteria bacterium
CGGGCCGGCTCCCCGGCGGCGCGGCGAGAGCACCTTCCCGTTACTGCAGCGCATGCAATCCGACGCGATTGCCCTCGGTGTCGATCACGTGCGCGAAGAATCCCATGTTGGCGGGCAGTGCGGTCTTCGGCAGGACAACGCTTCCGCCGGCCCCGGCGACCCGAGCCAGCGCATCGTCGATCCGCGGGGCTGCATTGAGGTACACAACCGTGCCCTTCGATGACGGAGCGTGCCCGTTGCCATCGATGATGCAGCCGCCGACGCCGGGTTCCTGGTAGGGGAACACGGCGAGCGTCGCCTCGCCCATCGTCTCGGTCTTGAGCGAGGCTCCGAGCACCGTCTCGTAGAATCGGGTCGCGCGGCGAAAGTCGACGGCGGGAATTTCGAACCAGGTCAGGGCGTCTTGCTTGGGCATGGCAGGCTCCGATGGGCGTGCGGGATTGCACGTCCGTCATGCTGCTGCAGGGCTCCTGACAACGTGCTGTCAGGAGCCACGCTCCGGCAGCCCGGTGCGCAGCAGGCTTGCGCTCCGGCCCCGATCGGAGTGCAATCGTTCCAAGCGAGACGAGGCGGACATGGCGGAGACTTCGACATCCCAATGGCGGCTGCACGGCGTGCGCGTGGTGCACGCCGGCGAGCTCGACATCAATACGCCGCAGACGCCGGGCATGAACCGCGCTGCGGCGATCACGGCAGCGCGCGCCGGCGCCGAAAAGCTCTGGGCCGGCACCGTGGTCATCCATCCGAAGGCGAAGACGGGCGCGCATCATCACGGACCCGTGGAGAGCGTGATCTATGTCGTCAGCGGCAGGGCCCGTATGCGCTGGGGCGACCGGCTGGAATTCATCGCCGAAGCCGGACCCGGCGATTTCATCTACGTGCCCCCGTTCGTGCCGCACCAGGAGATCAACGCGAGCGACGACGAGCCGCTGTCCTGTGTGCTGGTGCGCAGCGGGCAGGAGCCGGTGGTCGTCAACCTCGATCTGCCCAACGTCGAGCCGAATCCCGAGTCGGTGCACTGGGTGGACAATATCCATCCCAAGCCCAAGCATTAAGCGACGCGGGATTCGCGTCAGTCGAGGCAGGAAAACCCGAGGATTTCCGTCGGGTCGTCCTGGTAGGCGTGACCGAAGCTCACCTGGCCGCGGTTGCGCAGGACCAGCTCCTCGCGCCGCAGGACGATTTCGCTCTCGCCTTGCACGGTGACGTAGGTCCCATTGGAGCTGTGATCGATCAGCACGAATTTGTCGCGACGACGCTCGATTCGGGCGTGCATGCGCGAGGCCTTGCGGTCGGCGATCACGACTTCGTTCTGGAGGTCACGACCGATCGACAGCGTGGGCACTGCTTCGGAGAGGTCGATCTGACGGTCGCCGTGCTTGAGGGTGAGATGCGCCGGCCGGAACTTGACGTGCGTCGACAGGGCGGTGAGCTCGTCCTCGGTTTCCTGCCATACCAGCTCGAACAGATCGATGTCCTTCTGCTGTACGGGCGCGCAGCGCCGGCGCGAGCTCGGCGACTGTGGGTGCCGAGGTGAAGACCTGCCCGCCCCGGGCAAGGGTCGACAGCCGGGCGGCAATGGTGACCGCGTCGCCGAAGACGTCGTTGCCCTCCTCGAGCACGGGGCCGAAATTGAAACCGACATGGATGCCGAGCGGCGCACCGCGCGACGTGCGCTGCGCGGAGATCCGCGACTGCATGTCGGTCGAAGCGCGCGCGGCTCCGTCGGCGGCGGGGAAAACCGCCATGACCTCGTCGCCGATCGTCTTGATGACGCGGCCGCCGCAGTCCACGCACGCTTGCTGGATGATCGCGAGGCAGCGCTCGACGGTGGCGAGCGCCTCCGCATCGCCCAGGGTTTCGTAGAGCTTTGCGCTGCCGCTGATGTCGGCGAACAGGACGGCGAGGTTGCGCGGCGCTTTTTCCATGGCGGAGCGCTCAAGTATAAGCCACGCGGCCATCCTCGGTGCAGACCCTCCCGCCATCGGGGAATAATCACGTTGACAGTCGCCGAGCGCGCGGCCTAGTATCCAACGCGCTGTCGCTCTGACGGCGAGCTTGCAGTGTTCCGCGATGAAGACGACTTGGCTGACCGGGTGCTTCTTGTTTCTCGCGTCCGCCCTGTGCTACGGCGCTGACGCCGGGGTGGTCACGATTCTCGACGGCAATGCGCGCGTGCTGCGCGGCGCGACGTGGTACAAAGTTGTCGAGGGCGCGCGCGTGCAGGACGGCGATCTGATCGAAGCGTCCGATCGTGCGCAGGTGCAGATCGAACTGGCAACGGGACCGACCGTGAACTTCGTCGGCCCCGCATCGCTCCTCGCCGTCACGTCGGGCTCCCGCGAAGGCAGCAAGGCGGCCCCGGCGGAACTATACCTGCCTCAAGGCTGGGTGAAGGTCGCGGCAAAGCCGCCCGGCGTCGCGCTGCGTGTCCGCACGGCGTCCGGTGCGTTTAGCGCGGCCGATGCGGTGGCGGTGGTACACGCGGAGAACGACGCGATCGAGGTTTTCGTGGAAACAGGGAGCGGCAGGATGCTGGAGCCGGGCAAGAGTGGAGCGGACGGCGCCGCGCACGACTTGAAGAGTGGCGAATTCGCGTTGCGCGCCACCGATCGACCGTTTGCGACCGCGGGCGCAGCACCCCAGAAATTCGTCGGTGCGCTGCCGCGACACTTCAGGGACCCATTGCCCAGCCGCGCGACGCATTATCAGGTCGCACGTGTGCAACTGTCCGTCGACCGGCCAATCAGCTATGCGGAGGCCGAGCCCTGGCTCAACGGCCCATACCGACGCACGTTCATCAGGCGGCTGCAGCCGCGACTCTCCGACCCCGACTTCCGCGCTCCGGTCATGGCAAAGCTCCAGGCGTATCCGGAGTGGCAGGTCGTGCTCGCGCCGCCGGAAGCCCCGAGCAAGGTCGAGCCGCCGAAGGTCGAGCCGCCGAAGGCGCCCGAGAAGACGGAGCCTAAGTTCAGGTGGCCGTTCGGCGGCGACAGCAAGCGATGAGCGCGCCGACGAGCGCCGCAAAGCCGGAAGGAACCTCATGAAGCTGATGTGGAAATTCAACATCGTGCTGCTCGCCGTCTTCGCTGTCGGCTTTGCGGTCACCGCGTTCATCTCGTACGGCGTGCTGCAGGCCAACGCGCGCGAGGAGATCCTCGACAACGCGCGGGTGATGATGGAATCGGCGCTGTCCTCGCGGAGCTACACCAACTCGCAGATCAAGCCGCTGCTCGAAACCCAGCTCAAGTACTCGTTCCTGCCGCAATCGGTGCCTGCATATGCCGCGACCGAGCAGTTCAACGACCTGCGCAAGAAGTATCCTGACTACAATTACAAGGAAGCGACGCTCAACCCGACCAATCCGCGCGATCGCGCGACCGACTGGGAGACCGACGTGGTCAACCAGTTTCGCAACGGCCAGGTCAAGGGCGAGCTGATCGGCGAGCGCGACACGGCGACCGGACGCTCGCTCTACCTGGCGCGGCCGATCCAGATCACTAACGGCGCCTGCCTCGCCTGCCACAACACGGTCAACGAGGCACCGAAGACCATGATCGAGCTCTACGGCCCCGCCAATGGCTTCGGCTGGAAGTTGAACGAGATCATCGGCGCGCAGATCGTGTCGGTCCCGAGCGCGCTCCCGATCCAGCGCGCGAGCCACACGTTCAAGGTCTTCATGCTCCTGCTGACGCTGGTGCTCGTCGTCACCTTCATCCTGATCAACCTGATGCTGCACACGATCGTGGTCCAGCGGGTCAAGTACCTGGCCAAGCTCGCCGACGAGGTGAGCCTCGGACAGCTCGAGAGTGCAGAGTTCAAGTCCAAGAGCAAGGACGAGATCGGCGTTCTGACCCAGGCGCTGGCGCGGATGAACAAGAGCCTGGTGCAGGCCATCAAGATGCTGGAAGCCTGACGCTATCTCGCTAGATTGATATGGCAGAACAACCGGAAAGAATCGGCAAGTACGTGATCCACAGCGTCCTTGGCAAGGGCGCGATGGGGGTCGTGTACAAGGCGTTCGATCAGGGCATCGAACGGGTCGTCGCCGTCAAGACCGTGCGCAAGGATCTGGTCGATCCCGACCTCGCCGCGCAGGTCATGGCGCGATTCCAGAACGAGGCGAGAGCGGCCGGACGGCTGCTACACCCGAACATCGTCAGCGTGTACGAATACGGCGAGGACGAGCGCAACGCGTTCATCGCTATGGAGTACGTCGAGGGCACGGGCCTGCGCGAATACCTGAATCGCAAGGCGAGCTTCGACCTCGGCCAGATCGTCGGGATCATCTCGCAGTTGCTGCTGGCGCTGGACTTCGCCCACGAGCGCGGCGTCGTGCACCGCGATGTCAAGCCCGCGAACCTGATCCTCACCAGCGGCGGCGCGCTCAAGGTCGCGGACTTTGGGATCGCGCGCATCGACACGTCGAATCTGACCAACGCCGGAATGGTCATGGGAACGCCGTCATACATGTCGCCCGAGCAATGCCAGGGCAAGGAGATCGATCGCCGCTCCGACCTTTTCAGCGCGGGCGTGGTTCTCTACGAACTGTTGACGGGCGAGAAGCCCTTCTCGGGCTCCATCGAGGCGATCGCGTTCAAGATCTGCTACGAGGATCCGCGGCCACCTTCCGAGATCTCCAAGCTTCCGATCTCGCCGTCGCTCGACGCCGTCGTGGCGACCGCGCTCGCCAAGGATTGTGCGACCCGGTTTCAGAACGCCAAGGCTTTCAACCGCGCGCTGCGCCTGTCACTCGATCCCCAGCTCAACGTCAAGCGCGAAACCCAGGACGCCACCGAGATCAACCTCGCCGCGGTGACACTGCAGGCGCAGGCGGCGCCGGTGTGGGACGACACCACGCTGCACACCGTCGAGCGTGAGCTCGCCGACCTCGTCGGGCCGATGGCGCGGGTGATGGTCAAGAAGGCTGCCGCAAAGTCCAAGGACACCTCCGAGCTGTA
>VBCL01000353.1 GCA_005888865.1 Betaproteobacteria bacterium
CGCGCTCTCGTCACGGCCCTCACTCCGCACCGTGTGCAGTGTGCAAAAGGGGCTCCCGCCACCATGGGCGCTACTCTTCGCGAACTTATTCGCCCGGCGGCCGGCGCGGGGCGTGGAACGATGAGCGCCACATGGTCTGGAACCTTTGCTGTGGCGAGCGCCGCTGAAGCCGCCTACCGACCCGCCAATCTGGCTCGTGAGACGTCCGCGAATTTGGTCGGCCCCTGCAGGATCTCTACAATCGTCGAGTGCGGAGAGGTCGCGAACGTGATCGAGCGGAGCATCGTCCCGAGTGTACGTATGTCCGCGTGGCGGAACTTCCCGATCATGCCACCGTTTGAGCTGCCCCACGGCTGACACGAGTCGATGCATCGTAGCCGTCGGCGGTGCCGCTGATCGACTCGGACACCGGTGAGGAGCTCGATCGCGACCTCGGCAATCGAATCTCAAGACCGTCGGCGTCTGTTGGAGTGCCATTCGTCGGTACTATCACCGCCTCTCGGAATACTCTCCGAAAACATCCTCCGGACGGCTCCAAAACGAGCCTACGCGGCAGCGCGTATCTATCGGGATTTGGTGTAGGCCGATGTTGCGGCTGATGGCTCGAATTCTCCTCATAACCCAAAGGTCGCTGGTTCAAATCCAGCCCCCGCAACCACGCAGGGACAAGGGGTTAGCGGCCATCGCCGCTGACCCTTCGTCGTTTCTGCTACCGTTTTGCTACCGCTGCACCGCGCCAGCGGCGCCATCGATGCCGCCCCGCCCCCTCTCGCCAAACACCAGGCGATCGAGTTTTCGCGCTTCCGCCGCGTGTGCATCAGGCATGAGATGCCCGTAGCGGTCGAGCGTCGTCTGGATTGAGGCGTGGCCGAGCTGCGCCTGGATGTACTTCGGGTGCGCCCCCTGAGCGATCAAGAGACTTGCGTATGTGTGGCGCAGGTCGTGAAACCGGATCCGCCGGAGCCCCGCACGACGAAGCACGCGTACCCAGTCCCGGTGAATGAAGTTATCCGGATCGACCGCCTTGCCGTCTGCGCTGCAAAAGACGAGATCGCCTTGAAAACGGCTGGAGAGCTTGGTCAGCGCCGCTCGCAACGTCGGCGCCAGGTCGATCGTGCGGCGCGAGCGCCGCGATTTCGGCGTGACGAACCTTCCTCGCCACAGAGCACGGCGGATGAAGAGCCGATGGCTCTCGAGATCGACGTCCTCCCACCGCAGTCCAAAGAGCTCACCTCGCCGCATCCCCGTCAGCACTGCGCACAAAAGCAGCGTGCGCACCGGTTCGCTCGCAGCATCAACCCTCGACGACGAATGAACGCAATCGATCGTCAGGAATGTTGGGATAGATTCTGCGAAAGCCCCGACTCGCGTCGTCGATCTTCGGGAACGTTCGGGTGACAGAAGCGACGCCTTGATGGAAATATTCGACCTGCCAACGGGGGACAAACGGGTCGAGATCCACCCACACGAATGCAAACTGGCATTGGGACTTCCGGCGGTGACGTCGGGATAAAACGCGCTGCTGCGAGCGCGCCTGCAGAGTGAGCCAAGGATCGCGTATGGGCCCTGAACGAGACAACCGACGACGTGCTCTAAATCGCGGGCGTGATCCTCGGGGTTATACGCGGGGGCGACACATGATCGCTGTCGCCATGGCCACGGAAGCCCAGCAGCACGCTTCGAAATTCCGTGAGCTCTCGTGCGACAAGACGCCACACGCCACGGTGACTGCTGTTTCCGTAAAGACACCGAAGCGTCACGGGACTTCGCCCTGATGGATCAGCTACCGGCTCGACGATCTCATATGAGAGGGTCGGGCCGGCGCCTGTGACACGAAGGCTGGCAGACGACTCAGCCATGATCGATCCTGAGAATAGGTAGCGTCATAAGAGCGGTCAAGCTCTCGTCGGGCGCCGGGATGTCGGCGACCGGGTGCGCGCTCTGCGGCGCGGCGTCGGTCGCCGTGTCGGCCGACGCGGCGGCGACCAGCCTCGTCTCGCGCTCGGGAGCGGCGAAGGGCGCCGATGCGAGGTCGGCCTCACCTGGCAGGGCGGCTTCGATGGTGCGCGGCGGGCCGACGTAGAGGGCGGAGTCGACACGGGCTGCGCCGGACAACGTGCCGCAGGCCGTCAACCCGAGCACGAGCGCACCGAAGCAGGCAACAGTGGCGAGGCGCTGAAGCCCGAGCCGATCGACACCCGTAGCGGTCTTCGTCTTCGTTGTCATGCGTGGTGCCTTGTACCGCAGCGAGGAGCCGACGCCCGTGGGACCTTCGTCCGATGAGATCAAGGTCTCATGGAGCCAGGGCCGCATCGCCGCTAGCATCGCCTCGTGCTCGCCACCATTGCGCCTCGGACCCATCGTCGGCTGGTCGACATCGTGGACGCGACCGACCCGGCGTTGTGCGGAGGCAAGGCGGTGGGCCTGGCGAAGCTGAAGCGGATCGGTTTGTCTGTGCTCGCTGCGGTGCTGAGCCTGCTCATGGTAGGCGACGCTCTGGCCGGCCCACCAACCGACCAGCTGCGCGGCGCGGTCGACCGGGTCTTGAGCGTCCTGTCCGACCCGGCGCTCAAGAAAGAGGCGAAGACGCTCGAGCGGCGCCGCGCGATCCGTGCGGTCGCCAACCAGATCTTCGATTTCACGGAGATCTCCCGGCGTAGCCTCGCGCTGCACTGGCAGGCACGCACCGCGGCGGAGCGCGAGGAGTTCTCGCGCCTGTTCGGGGACCTGCTCGAGCACACGTACATTTCGAAGATCGAGAATTACTCCGGCGAAAAGATCCAGTACGTCGGGGAGACGCTCGACGGCGATCGCGCGGTGGTCCGGACCCTGATCGTGACGAAGCAGGGCACGGCGATCCCGTTGGACTACCGCATGTTCCCGCAGGGGGGCCGCTGGCGCGCCTATGACGTCACGCTCGAGGGCATCAGCCTCGTCGCCAACTACCGCACGCAGTTCAACGCGATCATCCAGCGCTCCGGCTACCCGGACCTCGTGGCGAAGCTGCGGGTCAAGTACGACCAGCGCCCCGGGCCTCGCGAGACCGCGTCCCGCGACGCGATCGGCGGCGCGGCAGCCGCCGCGCCGGCGCTCCTGCCGCGCCAGGTGCCCTAATGAGTCTCGTGGAATAGAGTTACGATCATGTTAGAAGGCCAAGCCCGCGTGCTTCAAGAACGCGACGGCCAGCGATGGCCGGCGACGGATGCGGGCGAACCCGGCACGAATGGGCGCGCGCAGCGCGAGGATGTCGAGCGGGCAGAGGTTGGCGAGTTCGCAGCTCTTGAGGTTGCCCCAGATCTGCTCGACGGGATTCAGTTCCGGCGCGTAGCCGGGCAGTCGTTCGACCGTCAGCCACGACCGTTGGCAAGCGAGATACTGTCGCATCACGCGGCTCTTGTGCCCGCCGAGGCCGTCCCAGACCAGGATGATCTGACGGCCGGGGAAATGGCGCTTGAGGGCGCGCAGAAAGCCGATCAGGGCGAGATCGTTGTACGTGCCGGGCCGCGTCTGAAAGTAACAGCGGCGCCGCCGGCCATCCCACCGGAAGGCCAACGCGGCGGCGATCGACAAGCGCGACCAGTTGCCGCCCGTGTGCGTCAAGACCGGCGGGTGGCCGCGCGGGGCCCACGTGCGGCGGACGACCGGTCGATGCGAGACCCCGCTCTCGTCTTCGAAGACGATCCACGCCCGCCGGCGTCGCGCGTTTTTTTTACCTGCGGCCAGCGCTCGCGCTTCCAGCGGGCGATCGCCGCCTCGTCCCGCTCGCGCGCTTGGCGCGTCGGGCGTTGGAGCGACCAGCCCAATCGTCGCAGGAGGTACCAGACGTGTCCCGGGTGGTACCGCACGTGCGTGAGCCGCTCGATGAGCGTCGCCACGCGGGGCAACGTCCATAGCTCCGTGGCAAAGCCATGAGCCCCGGGGCCCTGGAGCAATGCCGCTTCGACCCGCGCGAGCTGCGGCGCCTCGAGCCGCGGCTTGCGCCCCGCACGGCCAGCGCCTTTCAAGGCGCGGCGGCCCTTGACCTGCCAGGCGTGGAACCAGCGGTGGGCGGCGGCTCGCGTCGCGCCCAGCGTGCGGGCGACGGCCGCCTGCGATTGGCCGCGCGCGAACAACCGCGCGGCCGCGTATCGGCGCGCTTCCAACGCAGCAAAATCCCGACGGGATCCGCGGCTGGTGGATGGCATTCCCTAGCATCGCAGGGTACTCGATGAATCCCGTCAATCTATTTAACGAG
>VBCL01000354.1 GCA_005888865.1 Betaproteobacteria bacterium
GAGGCCATCCAGGAGACGACTGTCGTGTACGACCGCCTGTTCGCGATTCGTCGCGATTGGCCTGCGAGCGTGTGGATCCGGCGCGCGATGGCGCAGAACCGCGCGCAGGACCTCTCCGGCGCGATCCAGAGCTATCGCGAAGCCGCCCGGCTCGCGCCCGACGATATGCAGGTGCAGCTGCACTTGGGCACGCTCTACGTGCAGCAGCGACGCTACGCGGATGGCGAGGTCTCGCTGCAACGGGCGCTGGAGCTCGATCCGGGCAATCGCTACGCCCTGTCGATGCTCGCGCACGCACGCCAGCAACGCTGCGACTGGACCGGCCTCGACGATCTGTTCGCGCAAATCGAGCGCGCGCTGGAAGGCGACGACGCCGAGACCGAGTTTCCGTGCATGCCGTTCGCGACCTTGGCGATGCCGCTGTCGCCGCTGGCGCAACTGCACGCGGCGCAACGCTGGTCGCGCATGATCGCGCGCGGCTCCGTGCCGCCGCGGCCGGCGCCGGATCGCGCTCCGAATGAGCGGCTGCGCGTGGCTTTCGCGACATGGAACATGCGCGATCATCCAACCATGCATCTATCGCTGGAATTCTGGGAAAAGATCGACCGCTCGCGGCTGGAGATGTTTGCCTACAGCCTTCGCGCCGATGACGACAATCCGTTCCAGCGCCGGGCCAAAGCGGCGTTCGAGCATTTTGCCGACGTCAGCCAGGACTCGGTCGCCGGCATTGCCCAACGCATTCGCGACGACCGCATCGCCATCCTCGTCGATCGCAACGGCTACACACTCAATGCCAGGGAAGGCATCTTCGCTTTGCGGCCCGCGCCGATCCAGATCAACTGCATTGGCTTCCCGGGGACGATGGGCGCACCGTGGTACGACTACATCTTCACCGACCGCTTCAGCCTGCCCGAGCCGCTGCAGCGCTTCTATACCGAGCGCCCCCTGTACATGCCTCACATGGCGTTTCCGAGCGATACCACGCGGCTACCCACTGCTCCGCCGCCTTCGCGCGCCGCCTGCGGTCTGCCCGAGGACGGCTTCGTATTCTGCTGCTTCAATACGTCATACAAGATCGTGCCCGAAGTCTTCGCTATCTGGACGCGGCTCCTCGCCGCGGTTCCGGGCAGCGTGCTGTGGCTGCTCGAGACGAGCGCCGACGTCCGCGGAAATCTCCGGGGTGAAGCCGAGCGCGCAGGCATCGGTCCGGAGCGTCTTGTCTTCGCGCCTGTGGTGCCGGTGGGCGAGCATGTGGCGCGCAACGCCGCGGCGGATCTGTTCCTAGACACCTATCCGTACGGCGCCCACACCACCGCCAACGATGCGCTGCTCGCCGGCCTGCCTGTGCTCACCTGCGCCGGGGAAACGCTGGTGAGCCGCATCGCCGGCAGCCAGCTCGCGGCCATCGGCTTGCCGGAGCTCATCACTGGGAGCTCCGCAGAATATGAAGCGCTTGCGCTCGAGCTTGCCCGGAGACCGGGGCTGCTCAGGAGCTATCGCGAGCGGCTGGCCGCCAACCGACACACCACGCCGCTGTTCGACATGGCCCGCTACGCCCGCGACTTCGAGGATGCGATGGAACGCATCTGGGCGGAGTACCTGGCGCAGACATGAGCGCGCCCCCGAGCGCGGCAGGGCCGCCCCAAGGCGCGAGCTGCGCCCCCCTTGGGGGCAGCGCAGCGGCTCAGTTGGCAGATGAGTTGACCAATGAGGCCGCAAGCGTGGGGGTCCATTGACCGGGCGCAATACGCTGTGCCCATGCGGCAGCGGCAGGCGCTACAAGGAGTGTCACGGGGTATCGGGGAGTGACGCCGCCGAGTGGGTGGAGCGTGCGCTTCGCGAGCTGCAAGCCCGCGATTTTTCCGCGGCCGAAGCGAGCTTGCGCGAAGCGGAGCGACTGGCGCCGGATGACCCGCGCATTCATGCCAACCTCGGCACGGTCTACGTTCGACAGCGGCGGCTCGCCGACGCGGAAGCGCCTCTCGGCAAGGCGCTCGCGCTCGACCCGGACAACCCCTATGTCCTGACGCTTCTCGCGCACGTCCGTCAGCGGCGATGCGTCTGGGAAGGGTTGTCAGAACTGCACGCACACATCACCGGTTTGCTGGACGCAGGCAGCGACGACGCATACGCTGATTTCAACCCGTTCGCGCTCCTGGCGATGCCGACCACATCGCGCCAGCAGCTCGTCGCGGGACGACGCTTTGCGCGCGGGCTGACACCGGCATCGCCGGCGCGCCGGGCGGAAGTTTCGTTCGCGGAAGGCGAGCGCTTGCGGATCGGTTTCACGTCCTCCGACTTCCGTTCCCACGCGACAGTCACGCTGATGATGGAGCTGTGGGAGCGCCTCGACCGGCGCCGCCTGGAGCTCTTCGGCTACGGCATCCTCGCCCGCGACGTGGGCCCGGTCGGCCAGCGCGTAGAGCGCGCTTTCGAGCATTTTGGCGACGTGAGCGGCGAATCGGTGCCGCGCATCGCGCAGCGAATCCGCGAGGATCGCATCGCGATCCTCATCGATCTCAACGGTTACACGCGCAATGCCCGTCCGGCGATCTTCGCGTTGCGGCCGGCACCGATTCAGATCAACGCCATCGGTTTTCAGGCGACGCTGGGAACCCCCTGGCACGACTATATCCTCACCGACCGCTTCAGCTTGCCCGAGCCGCTGCAGCGCTTCTACACCGAGCGTCCGCTATACCTACCGCAGATGCTCTACCCGAGCGACACCACGCGGCTGCCCGCGGGTCCACCCCCTTCGCGCGCCGCCTGTGGCCTGCCCGAGTACGGCTTCGTCTTCTGCTGCTTCAACAATGCCTACAAGATCCTGCCCGAAGTCTTCGCGGTCTGGATGCGGCTCCTCGCCGCGGTCCCGGGCAGCGTGCTGTGGCTTCTCGAGACCAGCGCCGAGGCCAAGGAGAATCTGCGCCGGGAAGCCCATCGCGCCGGCGTCGATCCGCAGCGGCTGATCTTCGCCCCCCGGGTCGGGGTGGGCGAGCACGTGGCGCGCAACGCCACCGCGGATCTGTTCCTCGACACCTATCCATACGGGGCCCAC
>VBCL01000355.1:0-1798 GCA_005888865.1 Betaproteobacteria bacterium
TACGAGCTGCAGGAGCTTCACCGCGTGGGGACCGAGTTCCTTGGCGAGCTCGTCCTGAACCGGCTGCGCGGCCTTGATGAAGCCCGACTTGTCGACGTTCTCGACGACCTTCACGCCGATCGTCTTGAGCTTGTCGGCGGAGTCCTTCTCCAGCTTCAGCGCCATCGCGGGTTCCTTCTTGCTGACTTCGTCCGCCGCGGCCTGCACCCATTTCTGCTGGTCGGCCGTCAGGCTGTCCCATGTCTTCTGGCTCACCCAGATGCAGTTGTTGTTGGCCTCATGCTCGGTCATCGACAGGATCGGCGCCACTTCGTAGTGCTTGTTGGCGAGGTAGACGTTGACGCCGTTCTCCGCAATGTTGACCACGCCGGTCTGCAACGATGTGTAGACCTCGCCGAACGGCATGTGCACGGTCTGCGCACCGTACGCCGGGAACAGTGTGTCCTCGGTCTTGGTCGCCTGCACCCGCACCTTCTGCCCCTTGATGTCGGCGATGCTGGTCACTTCCTTCTTGCTGTACATGTTGCGCATGCCCATGGTCAGCAAGCCGAGCACCTGCGCGCCCTGGACCGAATCCTTGATCATGGCGCGGAATTCCTGCGAGATCGCCGGGTCGGCAAGGGCCTTGGCCAGGTGGTTCTGGTCGCGAAAGATGAAGTGCAGCGAGAACACGCCCGCCTGCGGCGCCAGGGTCGAGGCGTTCGCCGTCGACGTGATCACGAAGTCGATGTCGCCCGCACGCATCTTCTGCAGCATCTGCGGTTCCTGCCCGAGTTGCGCGCCGGGGAACTGGTTGATGCTCATCTTGCCGCCGGAGAGCTCCTTCAACTTCGCGTCGAAGATGTTGGCGGCGATGCCGTAGGCCGTCGTGTTCGGCTGGTCGTAGGCGAAGCTGAAGGCGCGGGTCTGCGCGGTCGCGCCGCCGATCCAAGCGACCGCGACGGCGGTCAGCACACCCAACAGAGCTCTGCGGCCATAGCGTGCGATTTCCATGTTGCGCCTCCTCCTGGTCTTGCTTGTAGGGATTTCTCTGAGGCCTCGGTGCGGACCCCCGGCGGCAGACGATAACGGGCCGCCGCCAAATACGCAATGGCGGTCGGGCCGGGGGGAGAGCGCCGAACTTCCGCTTCCGCGATGCGTCGAAATCGCAGCATCCTTGAGTTTCGACGGTCCGGCCCGGGGGGTGGCCGGGGGCCATGCAGGGAGGGCCATGAAAACGCTGGTTGGGCCGGGGCGGCACCGGATACTGCTCGCAGGAGCCGTCGTCGCGGCGCTGCTCCTGATCGTGGCCGCTCGCGTCATGTTGCACCGCGCTGATGCCGCCGAAAAGGCCAAGGCTGCCGAGCCTCCGCCGATACCTGTGGTCACGGCCGCCGTCGCCAAAGAAGACGTACCGATATTACTCAGCGGCATCGGGACCGTGCAGGCCGCGCAGTCGGTGACGGTGAAGGTTCGCGTCGACGGCCAGTTGCAGAAGGTCGCGTTCACCGAAGGTCAGGACGTCAAGCAGGGCGACCTGCTCGCCCAGATCGACCCGAGGCCGTTCCAGGCGGCGCTCGATCAGGCGATCGCGCAGAAAACCAAGGACGAAGCCACGCTCGCCAACGCGCAGAAGGATCTCGAGCGCTATACGACGCTTTTTGCGCAGGACTCCATCCAGCAGCAGACGCTCGACACGCAGCGGGCGACCGTCAACCAGCTCAAAGCCAGCATCCAGTTGGACCAGGCGCAGATCGACAACGCCCGGACACAGCTCGCCTACACCACCATCCGTTCTCCGGTGACCGGTCGCGCGGGT
>VBCL01000355.1:1836-5803 GCA_005888865.1 Betaproteobacteria bacterium
GATCGTCATCATCAATCAGATCGACCCGATCGCGGCGATCTTTACGCTGCCGGAGGAACAACTCCAACAGGTCACGCACGCGATGCAGGCGAGCGGCCGGACGCCACTGCAGGTCAGCGCCATGGCGCGCGAGACCGGTGAGCCGCTCGGAACGGGACAGCTGCTGCTGGTCAACAACCAGATCGACACCCAGACCGGAACGTTTCAGTTGAAGGCGCTGTTTGCGAACCGCGCGCATACCCTGTGGCCCGGCCAGTACGTCAACGTGCGACTCACGCTTGGCACGCGGCGCGATGCGACGACGCTGCCGGAATCGGCCGTACAGCGCGGTCCCGAGGGATTGCTGGCCTACGTGGTGAAGCCTGACGACTCGGTCGAGACGCGTCCGATCCGGGTGGCGCAGACCCAGGAAGGCAAAGCAGTGATCGATCAGGGCCTCGCGCCGGGAACACGCGTCATCGTCGATGGGCAGTCCCGGGTCCGGCCCGGGGTGAAAGTTGTCGAAGCGAAACCGGGCGGCCCCGTGCCGCCGGTCGCGCAGACGCAAAAGGCCGAGAAACGATGACCATCTCGGCGGCGTTCATCCGCCGGCCGATCGGCACGTCGCTGCTCGCGGCGGCTTTGCTGCTGGCCGGGATTGCGGCCTGGCCGTTTCTGCCAGTCGCGCCGCTGCCGCAGGTCGACTTCCCGACTATCCAGGTCATGACCAGCTTCCCCGGGGCGAGTCCGGAGACCATGGCCGCCACGGTAGCGACGCCGCTCGAGCGGCAGTTCTCGCTCATCCCCGGCCTGAACCAGATGACTTCCACGAGCTACGTCGGCTCGACAGTGATCACGCTGCAGTTCGAGCTCGACCGCCAGATCGACGCTGCCGCAACGGACGTGCTGGCGGCGATCAACGCTGCCGGAGGAGCGCTGCCCAAGGAGCTGCCCAATCCGCCGACGTTTCGCAAGACCAATCCGGCCGACCGGCCGATCATGCTCCTCGCCGTCACCTCCGAATCGCTGCCGCTGACCGAGGTTTCGGACCACGCCGATAACATCCTCGCGCAGCAGATTTCGCAGATCCGGGGCGTGGGACAGGTCGACATCGGCGGGCAGCAGAAGCCGGCCGTGCGCATCCGGATCGATCCCGTCAAGATTTCCGCGCTGGGACTCGGGCTCGAGGACATCCGGGCGCAGGTCGCGGCGGCGACCGTCAACGCGCCGAAGGGAACGTTCGACGGACCGAAACAGAGCGTCACCGTCTACGACAACGATCAGATCCTTTCGGCCAAGGCGTGGAACGACGTCGTCGTCGCGTATCGCAACGGCGCGCCGATACGAGTACGTGATATCGGCGAAGCGGTCGACGGCCCCGAGAACACCAAGCTCGCAGCCTGGGCCTACGCGGGCGCCGGCGCGCCGCCGAACTTCGAGATCGGACACAGCAGGACGGTGCTTCTTGTGGTGAGGAAGCAGCCCGGCGCGAACGTCATCGGCACCGTCGAGCGGATCCGGGCTGCCCTGCCGAAGCTGCGCGCGGCCATTCCGCAGGGGATACAGGTGAGCATCCTGTCGGACAGGACGCAGACGATCCGCGCCTCGGTCAGGGACGTGGAGTTCACGCTGATCCTCACGGCGTGCCTGGTGATCGGCGTCATCTTCGTCTTCCTGCGCGACGTGCCGGCGACCATCATCCCGGGCGTCACCGTGCCTCTCGCCATCGTCGGCACCGCGGGGGTCATGTACGTGGCCGGCTTCAGCCTCGACAACCTGTCGCTGATGGCGTTGACGATCGCCACCGGGTTCGTCGTCGACGACGCGATCGTGATGCTCGAGAACATCTACCGGCATGTGGAAGCGGGCATGAAGCCGCTCGACGCGGCGCTGCAGGGTGCGCGCGAAATCGGCTTCACGATCATCTCGATCTCGGTGTCGCTGGTCGCGGTGTTCATCCCGCTGCTGCTGATGAGCGGCATCATCGGGCGCGTGTTCCGTGAGTTCGCGATCACGGTGACGATCACGATCGTGCTCTCGGTGCTGATCACGCTGACTCTTACGCCGATGCTGTGCTCGCGCTTTCTCAAACCGCATGACGCGCAACGTCGCCACGGACGCCTCTTCACGCTGTTCGAGGGCGGGTTCGAGCGGATGCGCAACGGCTACGAGCGCGGCCTTCGCGTGGTTCTCGCGCACCAGCCGCTCACACTGGTGGTATTCGTCATCACGGTCGCAACAAGCGTGCTCCTCTATGTCTTCATCCCCAAGGGCTTCTTCCCGCAGCAGGACACCGGGTTTATCCTCGGAATCGCGGAGTCCGCGCAGGATACCTCGTTCGCCGCAATGAGTGAGCGGGCGACCACGGCAGCCGATGTCGTGCGGCAGGACCCGGCGGTCGAGAGTGTGGGTTTCACACTCGGCGGCACGACCTTCAACAACAGCAACTTCTTCATCATGCTGAAGCCGAAGGAGACCGGCCGCAAGGTAAGCGCAGACGAGGTCATTGGGCGCTTGCGACAGGCGCTCGCCGCCGTCCCAGGGGTCAATCTGTATCTGCAATCCGCACAGGACATCACTGTGGGCGGGCGCCTCGCGCGCACCCAATACCAGTACACGCTCACCGACCCTGACATCAAGGAGCTGGGCGACTGGGCGCCGCGGATCCTCGACCGGCTGCGCGCGCTGCCGCAGCTTACCGACGTCGTGTCCGACCAGCAGATGAGCGCGGCCGCACTCAACCTTGCGATCGATCGCGATCGTGCCGCGAGCTACGGTATCTCGCCCACGCTCATCGACGCGACCATCTACGATGCCATCGGTCAACGACAGGTCGTGCAGTATTTCACCCAGCTCAACACCTATCACGTGATCCTCGAGGTTCCGCCCGGGATGCAGCAGGATCCGAACCTGCTCGACCGGATCTACGTGACCTCGCCTACGCTCAACAAGCAGATTCCGGTGGCGACCTTCGTCAAGGTCGACAACACTCGCACCAATTATCTGTCGGTTGGCCATCAGGGTCAGTTCCCGGCGATCACCGTTTCGTTCAACCTTGCTTCGGGAGCGGCGCTCGGCGAAGCCGTGGACGCGATAGGGGCGGCGATGCGCAGCATGGGCACGCCGCCCACTGTAACCGGAAGCTTCCAGGGCAGCGCCCAGGCTTTCCAGACCTCGCTCGCCACCCAACCCTATCTGATCGCCGCGGCGCTGGTCGCCGTCTACATCGTGCTGGGGCTGCTTTACGAGAGTTACATCCATCCGCTGACGATTCTATCGACGCTGCCTTCGGCGGGCGTGGGCGCACTCCTGATCCTCATCCTGTTCCGTTACGATTTCAGCGTCATCGCCCTGATCGGGATCATCCTGCTCATAGGCATCGTCAAGAAGAACGGCATCATGATGGTCGATTTCGCGCTTACCGCCGAGCGCGAGCGGGGTCTCGATCCGGAGGCGTCGATCTTCGAGGCGTGCCTGCTGCGCTTCCGGCCGATTCGCCGGCCTTCCGCTGATGTTGGGACACGGCACAGGATCGGAGCTGCGCAGGCCGCTCGGCTTCGCGATGGTCGGCGGACTCGCGCTCTCGCAAATGCTCACCCTGTTCACCACGCCTGTCGTGTATCTGTATCTCGATCGCGCCAGCCGGCGTTTAGCGCGCTGGAGGGCGCGCAAGGCGTCGCCGCCCGCGGAGCAGGCGGCGGATTGACGTCTCGCTTTAGGCAGGCCCCGTCAGCCGGTAGCGCCGATCCGCAGCCAGAGATAAGCCGCAGTGATCGCCAGCGTCACGACGGTGACCGGGACACCGACGCGAGCATGGCGGTGCCAGTCGATCCGGATTCCGTGTCGCGCGGCGCTATCGACGACGATGATGTTGGCGATGCTGCCGACGATCAGCAGGTTGCCCGCCAACGTGCTGACCAGCGCGATGACCGGCCCGGCCATGGGATGCGTAGCGAGCGGGAGCAGCAGCATCACGGCCGGCACGTTG
>VBCL01000356.1:0-280 GCA_005888865.1 Betaproteobacteria bacterium
GTGGTCGCCGTGCCGTTCGCCAAGCCCGTACCGTCGCGCAGGATCGCGCTCGCGCACCGTAAGAGCTTCCCGCGTCCGGCGGCCGTTGCGGCGATCCGCGAAGCGGTGGCGGCGTGTCGGACAAAAAAGGCTTCCTGAGCCGTTTAGGTCTACACGCAAATCGGACGGATGCTGATTACGCCCGGTGCCCTCCCGGGCCTAGAGTACGTGCGGATGCAGGAGATGAGGAGACAAGCATGAACAACGATTCACTCGACATCCTCCAAGCTTTCAGCACGAT
>VBCL01000356.1:335-899 GCA_005888865.1 Betaproteobacteria bacterium
TGGCGTGGATGGCGTCGGAGCAACGCCAATCACCGATCCCGGCTCGGGCCTAGGGCGCAGACGCCGGCTATCGCGATGAATTAGCCGAGGCTCGAGCGAGCAGAGAGCCCGCTGATGCCTCACGCGCCATTGTCGGCGCGTACAAATCGTTGCACGATTCGCGTTGTTGAAAGGCGTCGCAGGCGGCGCTGGGATCGTGCTTCTCGCCCCATCGCGCGAGCCGGAAGAGTCCAACGACTCCATGGCTAGACCCAAACCCGCGCATTCGTCGATCCAAAACGGGCTCCTCGCGAAGCTCTCGCGCGCCGATTATGCTCGGCTCGTGCGGCATCTGGAGCCGATCGACTTTTCTCGCGGCGACGTCGTCTACGAAGCGGACGAACCCCAGAGCCATATCTACTTCCCGACCACGTCGGTCGTGTGTCTGGTCTACACAACGAAGGACGGTGCCACGGCCGAAATGGGGCTGGTGGGCAAGGATGGGGTCGTGGGCCTTGCCCTGTTCATGGGAGGACGGACACGGCCCAATCGAGCCCTGGTGCAAGTCGCGGGTGGCGCGCTGCG
>VBCL01000356.1:913-2922 GCA_005888865.1 Betaproteobacteria bacterium
TGCGGACCGCTACTGCACCTGCTGCTGCGCTACACCCAAGCGCTGCTCACCCAAATTTCGCAGACCGCCGTCTGCAATGGCTTGCATTCCGTCGAACAGCGCCTGTGCCGCTGGCTGCTGCTTTGCGACGACCGCGTCAGGTCGGGCGAGTTGGCCCTGACCCAGGCCCTTCTCGCCGGCATGTTGGGGGTACGGCGCGAAGCGGTGACGGCAGCCGCGCGGAAGCTGCAGGCTGCCAAGTTGATACGTTACCGCCGCGGCAAGATTGGCATTGTCGACCGGCGCGGGCTGGAGAATCGCGCGTGCGAATGCTATCACGTGGTCCATCGCGAAACGGTTCGCTTGTTAGGTGACAACATTTTCTCGACGCGAGCTTTGATGTGGTGGTAAGAAGCGTTTCCGCAGCACGCTAGTGTTTGCTGTCGCACAGACAGCGCATCCAATTCCCGCAGGTAGTAGAGTGATTGGCGGCGAGCTCGAGCGATGCGTTGCAACGCTCGCGCGAAGTCCCCGGCCCCTTCTAACAAATGGGACTGCGTCCTACATGGAAATGAACGTCGTCTGACAGCGGCCGAGCGCACTTGCGCCTAACGTTCGTATGAATAGGGCGCATAAAGTCAAAATCTCCGGGCGCCAGTGAAGCTCCGAGGAGATAACAATGAAGAACCAGAGCGGGCGGGGCGAAGAAGGTCGTGCAGAAGCGAACCCCGGGTGCCGCATGAAGGTTCTGTTCGCCACCAGCGAGTTCGCCGACTATGCCAAGGCCGGCGGGCTGGGCGACGTATCCGCAGGTTTGCCGCGCGCACTGCGACGTCTCGGCATCGATGTTCGCGTCCTGATGCCGGCGTATCCCGAGGTGATCGCGAAGGCGAGCGAGGTTTCGATCGTCGCGGATCTGCCCGCACGGGCCGGCATCGAGCCGTGTCGAATCGGCGAAGTCCACCTACCGGACGGTCTGATCGTGTACCTGGTGCTCGCGCCATCGCTTTATCAACGCTCGGGAACCCCTTATTGCGGTCCGGAGGGATTCGACTGGGCGGACAACGCCCTGCGCTTCGCGCGACTCTCTCTTGCTGCGGCTGAGCTCGCCAAAGGGGGCAGCGGACTCGCCTGGGCGCCGGACTTGCTGCAGGTCAACGACTGGCCGGGAGGCCTCGCACCCGCCTATTTGCGCTGGGACGGGGCGAGCGTGCCGACGATCCTCACGATCCACAACATCGCGTACCAAGGCATATTCCACCGGGAGCGCCGGCACCTGCTCGGCATCCCCGAGCACGCCTTCGACATTGCGGGCGTGGAGTTTCACGGCCGGGTTTCGTTCCTGAAGGCCGGCATGTACTACGCCGACCATGTCTCGACCGTCAGCCCGACCTATGCGCGCGAGATCACCACCGAGGCGCTTGGCGCGGGGCTGCACGGGCTCGCGCAGGGCATTGCTGCCGAAGGTCGCTTGTCGGGCATCCTCAACGGCATCGACGAGAGCTGGGATCCGGGCCGCGACCCGCATCTCCCGCATCGCTTCAAAGCCAGCAACCTCGGCGGCAAGCGAAGGATCGCGGATCTGGTGAGGACGGGACTCTGCTTGGCACCATCCCGGGGGCCGCTCTTCGGAGTGGTCTCCCGTCTCGTGCACCAAAAGGGCTTGGACATCGTCGCCGAAGCTGCTGGGGACATCGTGCGGGAGGGCGGCCAGATCGCCATCCTCGGCCTTGGCGACCCGAACACCGAGTATAGGATGAGCCGCCTCGCACGCAGCCACCACGGCAATGTCTCTTTGCTGATCGGCTTCAACGAACCGATGGCGCGGCGGATTCTCGGAGCGAGCGATTTCTACCTGATCCCTTCGCGCTTCGAGCCCTGTGGCCTCACGCAGATGCAGGCGCAGCGTTACGGTGCACTACCCATTGCCCACGCCACCGGCGGGCTCGCCGATACGATCGAGGACGGCGTCACCGGTTTCCTGTTCTCGAATTGTTCCGCCGAAGGGCTCCATGCCGCGTGCCGACGTG
>VBCL01000362.1:0-2579 GCA_005888865.1 Betaproteobacteria bacterium
GGCCTGTTCGGACTCGTCCACGGCTTCGGCTTCTCGTACGGCCTCCAGGAGAATTTCCAGTTCGCCGGGACCCATTTGCTCGTCTCGCTCTTTGCGTTCAACGTCGGCATCGAGCTGGGGCAGATCACGGTGCTCGCATTCATGCTGCCGGCGCTCGCCGTCGTGCGGCGCTATGTTCTGCCTGGCAAGGTCGGCATGATCATTCTTTCGGCGATCGCGGCCGATACCAGCTGGCACTGGATGCTCGAGCGCGCGGACGCACTGTGGAAAACGCCTTGGCCACAGCCAACCATGGCCGGCCTCACGATTCTGGCGGTGTGGGTTGCCGGCGTCCTCTTGGGGGCAGGCGGTATTGCGTTGGCAGCGCAGCGGCTTCGGCTGGGCTTCGTCGCCGGTCCCAAAATGCCGTCGCCCGAGCCCGGAACGGGGGATTAGCCCTATGGCGGCGGCGACAAATAGGGTCACACTCGACTCGTCGCACCGGGTTCTCTACGAGCGGACCCACCAGATAACACTGTGAAAAAGTCGAATCCGACCCACCAAAAAAAGCCCCGGCATTGCTGCCGGGGCGGAGGCTGTTGGCTTTAGGAGGAGGAAAAACCAACAGAAGGAGCCATCAACTACGATTGCTATGTTGGGACACCGGCTCCAGGTTCAAGTTCCTATGTCGTTGATAGGGGAACCTTAGGCCGCCTTGCGACCCTTGGTCGTGGTGGTCTTGGCAGCCGAGGCTGCGTTGGCGGTCGCGGCCCGCATCGACGCGTCGGCAAAGCTCACCACCTGCTTGGTCGCCTTCGACAACTGATCAAACGCGGCGGTTGTGGCAGCAACGGTCGACTTCAGCGCGGTGACGGCAACATCGGAGCCCGCCGGCGCATTCTTGGTGGCCTTCTCGACCCACGCGGCGACGCCCTTGGTATACGAGGCCCACGCTTCTTCGGCCAGCGCTGAGAAGTCGGCTTGCGCTTCCGACGCGATCTCGTAGACGCCGCGCGAGTAGCCCAGCGCATTCTGCACACCCGCTTCGGTCAGCTTGGCACGAAGCGTGATCAGCTCCTGGACATCCTTGATGCTGGTGACCGCGTTGGCGCTGAACACGCCCTGCTCGAGCGCGACCTTGGCGGCCTGAAGGTTAAGCTTGGTCAGCCGTTCGGCTTTCTCGAGCGACAGTTCGGCGAGCTTGACGGCGTTGTCATAGCCTGCCTTGTTGAGATCAGCGAATTGTTCGGTTGCGTTGTACATAGTCATCCTTTCGGTTGAGGTTGGGTTCATCTAAACAAGCGTCCGGCTGCGGAGGGTCTATAGGCCGATCATCCCTTGCTTCCGGCCCGGGGTTCATTGCTTGTCTCAACCCCCTGATTTGCTGCACCGCACAAAACCTATTCTAGGGATGCCAAACGGGGAAGTCAAGGTCTTTTTGGTGCGACGCACAACCCGCCCCGCCGACCCGATCGGGGCCGATTTCAAACGCCCGATAAATCAGCGGTTTATAATGCGCGACTTGGCTGGAGCAAGGCATGAACAAGGCAAAGCGCGCGATCAAGAAGTACCCGAACCGGCGTCTCTACGACACCGCCAACAGCGGCTACATCACGCTGGCGGACGTGAAGCAGATGGTGCTCGACCACATCGATTTCCAGGTCATCGACGCGAAGTCCGGCGACGATCTCACTCGGAGCATTCTTCTGCAGATCATCCTCGAGGAAGAGTCCGCGGGCATGCCGATGTTCTCGAGCGAGATGCTGGCACAGATGATCCGCTTCTACGGCAACGCGCTGCAGGGCATCATGGGCAACTACATGGAGCAGAACGTCAAGGCGTTCCTCACGATCCAGAACAAGCTGCAGGAGCAGGCCAAGCAGATCTACGGCGACAAGATGATGCTGACGCCGGACCTCTGGAAGCAGTTCCTGCAGATGCAGGCGCCGGCGATGCAAGGCATGCTCGGCAACTATCTCGAGCAGAGCGCGAAGCTGTTCATGGATATGCAGCAGCGCATGCACGATCAGACGCGCGGTCTGTTCACCGCCTTTCCGTTCCCCAATTTCGGCGCATCGCAGGAGCCGCCGGAGGACGACAAGAAGCGCTGATTTCCCCGATCGCGCCGAAGCAGTGCACAAACCGCATTGCAGCGTCTTCGTTTCTCGCAATGCAACCTGAGTTCCCGTATCGTCAATGAAGCATCGCCACGCCGTTCCCCCACGCGTCGGATTCGTCTCCCTCGGTTGTCCCAAGGCACTCGTCGATTCGGAGCAGATCCTCACGCGCCTTCG
Source organism: Betaproteobacteria bacterium (assembly GCA_005888865.1). GTDB lineage: Bacteria > Pseudomonadota > Gammaproteobacteria > Burkholderiales > Casimicrobiaceae > PALSA-1003. The sequence goes on from VBCL01000362.1 coordinate 2,274, forward strand.
AGCCGAAGGCTACGATATCGCGCCGACCTACGAGGGTGCCGATCTGGTCGTCGTTAACACCTGCGGATTCATCGACGCCGCCGTCGACGAGTCGCTCTCGGCGATCGGCGAGGCGCTCACGGAGAACGGCAAGGTGATCGTCACCGGCTGTCTCGGCGCAAAGAACGGCGGCGACTTCATCAAGGCCGCACACCCCAAGGTGCACGCTGTCACCGGGCCGCACGCGGCGCTGGAGGTCATGGCAGCCGTACACGAGCATCTGCCGAAGCCGCACGATCCCTTCGTCGACCTCGTCCCTCCACAGGG
>VBCL01000362.1:2608-3030 GCA_005888865.1 Betaproteobacteria bacterium
GAAGGCTGCAATCATCGCTGCACTTTCTGCATCATCCCGTCGATGCGCGGCGATCTGGTGAGCCGACCCTTGAGCGAGGTGATGCTCGACGCGGAGAATCTGCTCGAGGCCGGCGTCAGGGAGCTTCTCGTCGTCTCGCAGGACACGAGTGCGTACGGCGTCGACGTGAAATATCGCACCGGCTTCTGGCGTGGCCGACCGGTGAAGACGCGGATGACCGAGCTGGTACGCGCGCTGGGCGAGCTCGCCGGTGCACATGGCGCGTGGGTGCGCCTGCATTACGTCTACCCGTATCCGCACGTCGATGAAGTGATCCCGCTCATGACCGAGGCCAAGATCCTCCCCTATCTCGATGTGCCGTTTCAGCACGCAAGCCCGCGCATCCTCAAGCGGATGAAGCGGCCGGCGAACGCGCAGAACAA
>VBCL01000362.1:3155-4240 GCA_005888865.1 Betaproteobacteria bacterium
ACGACGCCGAGCTCGACCGCGTGGGCTGTTTCGCCTATTCACCCGTCGATGGCGCCGCCGCGAATGCCCTCCCCGACCAGGTGCCCGACGCGGTCAAGGAAGAGCGGCGGCTGCGCTTCATGGCCGCGCAGGAGAAGATAAGCGCGCAAAGGCTGAAACAGAAGGTCGGCAAGACGATGACCGTGCTCGTCGACGCGATCGACGGCCAACACGCGACTGCGCGCAGCTCAGCCGATGCGCCCGAGATCGACGGCACGGTGACGATCGCGGATGCTGCCGGCCTCGCGATCGGCACCTTCGTTCGCGTGCAGATCTTGGGCAGCAGCGCGCACGATCTGACCGCGCGCCTGGCGGCGTAGGCGCCGCTGGCGAAGGCAACCCGCCGCTATTTCGCGGGCAATCCGCGCAGCGCCGCGGCGAGCTGCTCGAGCACGTCGCCTAGCGCCGCATTGAGTCCGGTGACCAGCGCGTCGCCCGACCGCACCGGCACATCGCGGCGCGCCCTGAGCTCGCCGGTCCAGAGGAANNNTGGCAAACACGGCTGCCGGCTTCGCGCCATCGCGGAAGTCGCCGTACATCTCGCTGACGAACGCCTCGAGCAAAACGTCGCCTTCCGGATTGCCCGACGGCGGCAAAACGGTTCGATAGACGCCTGCCGCGGCGAGCCAGTTCGCGGTCGCCTCGCCGAGCATCGCCGAGGGCACAATCAGGAACTCATTGTAGAAGTCGGCTTCGTACTTGAGATCGCTCTCGCGATAGACGAGCGACCGGGCCCGGAACGGACCCGCCACGTTGAACGGCACGATCTTCAGCGTAGCCGGTCGCGGGGGTGTATTCGAAGGCGCGGGCCGCGACGGCTCCAGCACGTAGGTCGACTTGATCGGCGCGGGCTGCGACAGGCCTCCGCACCCGGTGAGAAGTAACGCAGCAGCCGACAGCGCACGGCGTCGCGACAAGGAAGCGGGCGGGGTCATGGTTGGTTCCCTTTCACCGGCGCGGGCGGCGCGCCGAGGATCAGGCGCGAGGGATTGCGCTTCGCCTCCTCGGTCAAGTCGCGAAGGTTCTCGGTGATCTGGCGCACGTTC
>VBCL01000362.1:4292-9543 GCA_005888865.1 Betaproteobacteria bacterium
ATCGAGCAGGGTCAAGGTACTCTCGAGATGCGCGATCGCCTTGGCCAGATTCGGATCCTCGACCAGCTTGCGCATCTGCGCCGCGGCAGTGCCTGCATCCCCCGGAAGCTTCTTCCACGCCGGATCGTCCAGGATGGACCCCAGTTTCTGGTTGGTCTGCCGAAGCTCTGCGAGCAATGCCGTGCTCTCCTTGTTCAGCTGATCGACGTGGAGCTGATCGAGCTTGGTGTCCAGCTTCGCGAGCACCCGGTTGGTCGAGTCGGAAAGCTTTCCGGTGTCGATCACCTCGAGCTTGCGGTTCGTATTGTCGAGAAGCCGGTTGAGTCGCTGCAAGGTGGCGTCGATGTCGATGTGCTGGAGCTTCTCGATGACGTCGCCCGCCGCGGCGACGAACTGCGTGAAGGTCGATGGCGAGCTGGGAATGTACAGGTCCGCCGGTTCCCAGGAGATCGGCAGCTCGGGGTTGGACTTGGGGTCGACGTAGTCGATCTCGAGGTAGTTGGTACCGGTGATGCCCTGCGGCGCGAGCCGGATGCGCAATCCCTTCTCGATCTCCATGCGCACCTGCTCGGGTCGAGTGATATCGCCGCCCGCCCGGCTCCCGATCAGCCGTCCGAGGATCGTCGCTTCGACCAGGACGTAGCGCTTGCGCTCGCTCATCGTCTTGTCGAGCTCGTACTTGTTGTAGGTGAAGCCGATCCGCGTGACCTCGCCGACGCTTACGCCCCGATACTTCACCTTCGAGCCGATGTCGAGGCCCTGTACCGATTCGTTGAAATACGTTTCGATCACGGTCTTGGATTGGAACCACCGGCCCGATCCGACGATGAGCAGCAGCAACACACCTGCAACGACCGCGCCGATGACGAACAGCCCCAGCTTGACGTTGTGGGCTTGGGCGCTCACAGGTGAGCCCCCACGCTTGCGGCCTCATTGCATTCGGCCGCTGCGCTGCCCCCAAAAGCGGGGGAGCAATTCGCGCCTTGGGGCGGCCCGGCGGCGCTCATCGAACGACCCCCACGCTTGCGGCACTCATGCCGTCTCCACCGGGGCTTCGGCCTCGCGCCGGAAGAACTGGCGCACCCACGGATTGTCGCTGGTGTCGCGAAGCACCTTCGGATCGCCCTCGGCGATGATGCCCTTCGCCCGCTTGTCGAGCATGATGACGCGATCGGAGATCGCGTAGATGCTGGCGAGCTCGTGCGTGACGATGACGAAGGTGATGTGCAGGCTGCCGGCCAGCCGCCTGATCAGGGCATCGAGCTCCGCCGAAGTGATCGGATCCAGGCCCGCCGACGGCTCGTCCAGGAACAGGATTCGCGGATCGAGCGCCATCGCCCGCGCGATCGCCGCGCGCTTCTGCATCCCGCCGCTGATCTCGGAAGGCATATGGCCGCAGAACGCCTCGAGACCGACCAGCTTGAGCTTCATGCGCGCGATCAGGTCCATCGCCGGCAGATCAAGCGCCGTGTATTCCTCGAGCGGCAGGCGGACATTCTCGAGCAGCGTCATCGAACCGAACAGCGCACCGCTCTGGTACATCACGCCGATCTTGGTCAGGATCGCACGGCGCGCTGCGCCCTGCGCGCTGACGATATCCTCGCCGTCGATCAGGACCTTGCCCGCCATCGGCTGATAGAGCCCGATCATGTGCTTCAAGAGCGTGCTCTTGCCGCAGCCCGAGGCACCGAGAATGACGAACACCTCGCCGCGATTGACGGCGAAATTCACGTCCTGGAGCAGGACGTTGCCGTCGTAGCCGGCGACCAGGCCCTCGACGCGCACGATCGCCTCGGAATCCGCGGCGGCGGCGTTCATACGTCGAGGATATAGTAGATAACGGCGAAGATGCCGTCGACGGCAACCAGTAGAACGATGCCGGAGACCACGGCTCGCGTTGCAGAAATACCGACCGCACTCGCGCCGGTCTCGGTCTGCAATCCGCGCAGGCAACCAATGCCGGCGATAAGCAGCGCGAACACCGGCGTCTTCACCAGGCCGGCCATCAGATCCTTGAGATCGACGATGCTGTCGACCTCCTTCAGGTACGTCACCAGCGGGATGTTGAACGAGAGCATGGTGAGCCCGCCGGCGAGCACGCCGACGAGATTCGCAAACAGCGACAGCAGCGGCACCATCAGCAGCGCGGCAAGAATGCGGGTGACAACAAGAAAGCGCACCGGATCGAGGCCCATCGTGGTGAGTGCGTTCAGCTCTTCGTTGACCTTCATCGTGCCGATCTCGGCGGCGAAGGCTGCGCCGGAGCGCCCGGCGAGCAGGATCGCGGTCATCAGGGGTCCCAATTCGCGAAGGATCGAGAGGCCGACCAGGTCGGCGACGAAAATCTCGGCGCCGAACTGACGCATCGGGACCGCGGCCTGGAAAGCGAGAATCACGCCGAGCAGGAACGAGATCAGGGCGACGATCGGCAGCGCGTTCGCGCCGACCTGCTCACACTCGTACCACACGTCCTTCCAGCGAATGCGATGCGGATGCGTGACCGCGTACCACAGTGCCTCGGTCGTCTCGCCGATGAAGGCGACCTGGACGCGCATGTCGCGGAAGAGCTGCGCGGTGGCGCGGCCGATCTCCTCGACGGCGTTCGTTTGCGGCGGAGGCGCCTTCGCGGGCGCGGTGAACGCATGCGGATCGAATTGGTCGAGCAGCGTCTGGAACTCGGGCTTCAGCGCGCGAACCGCCACCGCGGCGCCGGAAGAACGCGGCTGACGCAACAGATCGACCAGCATTGCGACGCCGCCGCCGTCGCAGTAATCGACCGCTGCCGCATCGATGACGATCCGCCGGGTCGGGGCGTCCACCAACGCGGCGCGCGCTTCGGGCCAGATTCCGGCGATGGAATACGCCTCGAGGCGACCCGCGAGCGTCAGCACTCGACTCCCGTCGGCGGCGTCCGCGAGCGTGAGCGTGGCCGCCGCGGTCGGCGCTGAGCGCTCCGTTGCGGCGGCGGCGTTCATTGCACCAACTCGAGTTGCGCCCCTGAGACACGAACTCGATCGCCCGCCCGCAGCATCGGCTCGTAGTTCTGTGTCACGGAACGCGCGCCGCCCGCGTCCATCCGCAGCACGATTTCCCAGCGCGTCGTGTTGAGCTCGGACGGACGTGCGCGGTATGCGGCGCCTCCCGCCGCACCGATCAGCACGGTACCCTGCTTGGAAAACCCAGGCCCGATCTGGCCCATCGTCACGCCCGGCGGCGGAGCCGCGCCTCCTGCTCCCAACGGTGTAGAAGAGACCGAGCCCAGCGGCGCCCACTGTTCCTTGGCCGTGATCGGACGGATCGACTCGATCGTGGCGCAGCGTTCGCATCCCGCGCTCACGCCAGTCTGCGCGGCGGCGGGCAGTGCGGCGAGCACGCCGGCGGCCAGGAACGGAATCGCAGCGCGAATCATTCGGGGAGCGTGGAGAGATAGAACATCGCATTGAGCAGCGGCCCCGGACGCCCGAGGCCAGCGATGAAAAATCGGGTCGATGTCGCCACTGCGATAGAGGTCGACGAGCGCGCGGTTCACCGCCAGGCGAAAATCGGGATCGTCGCGACGAACGACCAGCGCGTAGGGCTCGAAGGAGAAGTCGTCGTCGAGAAGCGTCAGACGCTCGGGGTCGGCCGCCCCGGCGCGCAGCGCGACCAGCACGATCCGGTCGCCCGCATAACCATCGACCTTGCCCTGGGTCAGCGCGGCAATGCCCTCGGCGCCATCGTTGACCGGCATCAGCTGCGCTTTCGCGCCCAAGACGTCGAGCTGGCGCTTGAGCGCGCTCTCGGTCGTCGTTCCCGGGATCACCGCGATCTTCTTCCCGTTCAAGTCGGAGAAGCGCTCGACTTTCGCCGTGACGGCGGTCATCACGCTGCCGCCGTCGATAAAAATCGGAAGGCTGAAGTCGACCGTCTCGTAGCGCGACAGGCTGATCGTCGTCGTCCCGCACTCCATGTCGACGCGGCCTTTCGCGACGGCCTCGAGACGGTCGGCGGCATCGAGCGGCACCCAGTCGATGCGCAGCGACGTGAGCCCGAGGCGCTTCTGGACCAACGCCGCAATGCGCGTGCACAGCTCTGCAGCGTAGCCGCGTACACTGCCGTCACGCTCCTTGAACGAGAACGGCGCGCCGCCGGATCGATAGCCGAGGCGGATCACGCCATCGGACTTGATCCGGTCGAGGGTACGCGACGAATCGGCCGCACCGGCGGGGCCGATGACCAGGCACAGGCATGCCGAGGCACAAGCCCGCGTCAGGACGCGTTTGAGAGACAAGCGCATTCTCTCCGAGGACGACAAGCCGCTCCGATCGAGCGCGGCAAAGCTCGCGAAGTGTAGCATGGGCGCGCGCGATCACGCCGTCGCTGTACGGGACGCTATAATGCGGCGTCGCATCGGGCGCGGATCCGTCGCCCGCACGTCGTAAGGTCGTTCCTTCACCATGCCGCGAGGTGTCCCGTGAAACGTTCGCTCCCGCTGCTTTTCATCCTCACCGCCTTACTGTCCCGGAACGTTCTCGCACAGGGCGCGCCGGACACGCTTGCCAAGATCAGGGCGGCGAAGGCGATCACGATCGCCTTCTCGGCCGACTCGCTGCCATTCTCGTATGTCGAGACCAACAACCAACCCGCCGGGTACTCGATCGATCTGTGCAAGCGCGTCATCGCCGCCCTTGCGCGCGTCACCGGCGTGCCGGACCTCAAGGTCAACTGGATCGTCGACACCGTGCCGAACCGGGTGGCGCTCGTCGCCAGCGGCAAGGCCGACCTGGAATGCGCCAACACCACGCAATCGCAAGCCCGTCTTCAGCAGGTCGATTTCAGCAACCTCATTTTCGTCGACGGCGGCGGGTTCCTCGTTCGTGCCGATTCGAACGTCAACGGCTACGGCGATCTCGCCGGCAAGTCGGTTGCGGTGACGACCGGGACCACGACGGAGAAGCGCGTCGGGGCGATGCTCAAGGATCGCTTGATCGACGCCAAGATCGTCCCGGTCAAGGATGGCGTCGAGGGCGTGGCGCTGCTCGAATCGGGTGCGGTCGCGGCGTTCGCGAGTGACAAGATCAAGCTCGTCGGGCTCGCCGCCCAGGCGAAGGATCCCAAGAAATTCGCGATGCTCGCCGAGGACCTGTCCTTCGAGCCCTATGCGTTGATGCTGCCGCGCAACGACTCGGCGTTCCGGCTGGAGGTCAATCGCGCGCTGACGCAGGTCTACCTGTCCGGCGAGATCGATCAGATCTTCTCCAAATGGCTTGGT
>VBCL01000363.1 GCA_005888865.1 Betaproteobacteria bacterium
ATCCCGGGGCCGCAGCCTGCCCCGGCGAAGGCCGGGGCCGGGATGACCTGAACGCGCTGGCCTTACTTGCCCGCGTCCGCTGGCCCTAGCCGCGGCGCCCTCTGCGCGAGACAATGTCGTTCGCTTTGAATCCCAGGCAGGACTACACCATGAACACCATGACTGAAACCAGGAATCTCCCCGTCGTCGGCAAGCAGAAAATGACGCCGTCGGAGGCTTTCGTCGAGACGCTCGTCGCGCAGGGCGTGAAGGACGTGTTCGGGATCGTGGGCTCCGCGTACATGGACGCGCTCGACCTGTTCCCGCTCGCCGGCATCCGCTTCATCTCCGTGGCTCACGAGCAGGGCGGCGGTCACATGGCCGATGGTTATGCCCGCGCGTCGGGGCGTCACGGTGTGTGCATCGCGCAGAACGGGCCCGGCGTCACCAACTTCGTCACGTCGACCGCCGCGGCGTACTGGGCGCACTCGCCGGTGGTCGTTGTCACGCCGGAGACGGGCTCGATGACCCTGGGCCTCGGCGGATTCCAGGAGACCGAGCAGCTGCCGATCTTCTCCCGCATCACCAAGTACCAGGCGCACGTGAACAACAAGGCGCGCATGGCCGAGCTGACCGCGCGTGCGTTCGACCGCGCGCTGCTGCAGATGGGGCCCACACAGCTCAACATTCCGCGGGATTTCTTCTACGGCGACATCGAGTGCGAGATTCCGCGCCCGGTCACGATCGAGCGCGGCGCGGGCGGCGAACAGGCGCTCAACGACGCAGCGGAGCTGCTCGCCGCGGCGCAATTCCCGGTCATCCTCTGCGGCGGCGGCGTGATCATGGCGGACGGCCAGTCCGAAGCCATACGAATAGCGGAGCTCTTGCAGGCGCCGGTCTGCAACTCGTACCTGCACAACGATTCGTTCCCCGCGTCGCACGCGCTGTGGTGCGGGGCGCTTGGCTATCAGGGCTCGAAGGCGGCGATGAAGCTCATTGCCAAGGCCGACGTCGTTCTGGCGTTGGGCACGCGCCTGGGCCCGTTCGGCACGCTGCCGCAACACGGGCTCGACTACTGGCCGACGAACGCGAAGATCGTGCAGATCGACGCCGACCCAACGATGCTGGGGCTCGTGAAGCCGATCTCGGTCGGGATTTGTGGCGATGCGAAAGCGGCGACGCTCGCACTGATCGCCCGGCTCACGGGTAAAAAGCTCGCTTGTCACGCCAACAGGGAGGCGCGGCTGGCGTCGATTGCGAGCGAGAAGCGCGCCTGGGAGGGCGAGCTCGACGGCTGGAAGCACGAGACCGACCCATGGTCGCTCGAAGTCGCCGAGAGCTCGAGCCACATGCATCCGCGCCAGATGCTGCGCGAGCTCGAGCGCGCGATGCCATCCGGAGCGATGGTTTCGACCGACATCGGAAATATCTGCTCGGTCGCCAATTCCTATCTCCGCTTCGACCAGACGCGATCGATGTTCGCCGCGATGAGCTTCGGCAACTGCGGCTACGCGTTTCCGACCATCGTCGGTGCGAAGGTCGCGGCTCCTGATCGACCCGCGATCGCCTACGTCGGGGACGGCGCCTGGGGCATGAGCTTCGGTGAGCTGCAGACCTGCGTGCGCGAGGGCATTCCCGTCACCGCCGTGGTGTTCAACAACGGCCAGTGGGGCGCCGAGAAGAAGAATCACGTCGACTTCTACGCCCGCCGCTTCGTCGGCGTGAACCTCGACCACCAGCCATCATGGGCGGCAGTGGCCAAGGCGATGGGCGCCGAGGGCCAGCGCGTCGACAAGCTCTCCGACGTCGGGCCCGCGCTGCGCGCCGCGACGAAGGCGCAGGACGAAGGTCGGACCACGGTGCTGGAAATGATGGTCACGCGCGAGCTCGGCGACCCGTTCCGGCGCGACGCGCTCGCGCCGCCGACGCGCCATCTCGCGAAGTACAAGTCGACGAGGGCGTAGCGACGCTGCCGGCTTGCTCGGCTGCGTGAAGGGTTGGCCCGGGCGTGGCACAATGCACTCGATGAACTTCGGAATCGTGAAGGTTCGCGTGACGCCCGCCGCCCGGTTCGTTGCATGGTCGTTCCTGTGCGCGCTGCTGTGCGGCGTTCCGGCGCTCGCGCAGGACGCGAAGGACTATCCCACCAGGCCGATCCGGTTCATCGTGCCCTATCCGCCGGCGGGCGGCACCGACGTCGTCGCGCGCATTCTTAGCGAGCCTTTCGCGGCAGCGTTGGGACAGCCGATCATCATCGACAACCGCGGCGGCGCCGCGGGGAACCTCGGCACCGACATCGCGGCGAAGTCCGCACCCGACGGCTACACCATCCTGTTCACGCTCTCCTCGCATACGATCAATCCCAAGCTCTACGACAAGCTGCCGTTCGACGTCGAACGCGATTTCGTGCCGATCAGCCTGGCGGCGCTGTCGCCACAGATTCTGGTCGCGAATCCGTCGGTGCCGGCCAACAACATCCGCGAGCTGATCGCGCTTGCCAAGACGCAGCCGGGCAAGCTCAACTTTGCTTCGGTCGGAACAGGCTCGCCGGCGCATATTGCCGGAGAGCTGTTCAAGCTCAAGACCGGCGTGGATATGGTGCACGTGCCTTACAAAGGCGGCGGTCCCGCCATCGCCGACACGCTCGGCGGACAAGTGCAGCTCGCCATCGTGACGCTTCCTGCGGCGATACAGTACGTGAAGGCCGGCAGGCTCAAGGCGTTGGCGATCGCGAGCGACAAGCGCAGTGCCGCGGCGCCCGACATTCCGACCATTGCCGAAACGGTTCCCGGCTGCGTCGTGAATTCCTGGTACGGCGCGCTCGCGCCGGCGAAGACGCCGCCGGCGATCGTCGCGAAGCTGCAGGCTGCCTTGGTCAAGGTACTCGCCATGCCCGAAGTGAAGGAGAAGCTCTTCGCGCAAGGCGCGGAAGCGGCCTCGTCGACGTCGGCGGAATTCGGCTCGCGGATTCACGACGAACTGCAACAGTGGGAGTATGTGATCCGCGAAGCAAAGATCAAGGTCGAATAGGGGCCTGCTAAATGGGTGGCAAGGATCA
>VBCL01000364.1 GCA_005888865.1 Betaproteobacteria bacterium
CGCTTCGTGCGGATTTGTCGTGTTGAGTCGTCGTCCCTCGCGCCCGGCTCGGGTCGCCTCCACTCGCTAACGCTCGCGGAGCCTCGCTCCGCCTCGCCGGTCGCCCCGCTTGCGAAGCGCGTGGGGGTCGAGCGGGAGCGAGTGGCGGCGTGAGCCCGCAGCGAGGGGCCCCACGCGAAGCGTGGGGATCGCGCGAGGCGAATCGCCGCAGCGACCGACGCGCAACGTAGCGTTCCGCTGCTCGCGCGCAAGGAGGTCGCCGCTGGCGGCCGACGCGCAACAGATCACGCACGATCAACGGTCCAAGGAGGCGGCGGCGCCAGCCCGCAGCGCGCAACTCGCCGGTCGCAGAAGAATCAAAGGGGGTACCAGGTTTCGTGTTGCCCGGCCGTGAAAAAGATCTGGACCTCGACCAAGCCAACAAGGATTGGCGGGGCACCTTTGAAAGAGCAGTGGCACGCGGTTAGCGTTGTCCCTGGGCCGGCTGCGTGCCCGGCGAGCAAGAACCTGGGCGGCAAGCGTTTCCTCGCGAGCGAGGCTCCGCGCCTGCCGCTGCCGGACTGCTCGTCAGCCTGGCATTGCAAATGTGTCTATCGCCACTACGCGGATCGCCGGGGGGGCGCTCGCCGCATCGAGGAGCGCATCGGGCTCCCGGGGCCGCGCGTCGGGGTCGAACGCCGGGAAATGCGCGGACGGCGCGCCGACGATGGCTGAGAGGCCGGTATTTGCTGAGAGGTAGGTATTTGTTCTGCGCTTCGGTGGGGCCTGTTCAGAGGTTCCTTAGCCGACGCGGATCAATCTCGGCGAGTGAGCGCAAGGCTCGCGGCGATCATCGCGATGAAGAAGACCAGCGTCCAGCCGGCGATCGACAGGTGCATGAATACCCAGCCCTTCTCCGCGCATTCGCCGCTGCCTTCGAGCACCTTCTTCAGCGTTTCCGCGAACGGAAGCGTCTGGAGCATGTAGTCGAGGCTCATCCCGCACGCAGGCACCTGGTCCTTAGGCAGCGACTGCAGCCACACCTGACGCGCTGCGACCGACGCACCGGCGGCGCCGATGATGACCAGGAGCAGGGCGTACACCGTCGCGCCGATGCGTCCCGGGTTGTGGAAAGTCGCGATCAGGAACACCAGTCCCATCGCGGCCACTGCCACCCGCTGGATGATGCAGAGCGGGCAGGGCTCGATGCCCTCGACGTATTGCAGGTAGTAGGCGTAGGCGAGCAGCCCCGCGCAGACGAGGAACCCCAGAAAGTGGCCCAAACGCCATGGCGGAAGCAGGATCAGCGCGAGCGAGGTGACGCCGACCGCCATCAGCGTGATGCGATAAGCGGTGAGCGGCGCGTTGGGCCCGACGGCGAGGAACATGTACTCCTGCCCGAGCAACGCCAGGCAGAGGATCAATCCAACCCACGGCCAGCTGAGCGACGGATAGCGCGGAGCGTTCATCGGGTCGCAATATTCAGGGCCTGGTCGATGTCCCAGAGGATATCATCGAGCGTCTCGAGGCCGACCGACAGGCGCACCATCTCGGGCAGGACCCCGGCCGCGCGCTGTTGGTCCTCGTCGAGCTGGCGGTGCGTCGTCGAGGCCGGGTGAATCACCAGCGTCTTGGCGTCGCCGACATTGGCAAGGTGCGAGAGGAACTGCACGGCTTCGATGAAGCGCTCCCCAGCCTTCGCGCCGCCGTTCTTGCTTCCTTTGATGCCGAAGGTGAGGATGCCCCCCGCCCCCCGCGGCAGATAACGCTGGGCGAGAGGCTCGTAGCGATTGCCCGGCAATAACGGGTAGTTTACCCAGGCGATGCGCGGATCGGCCGCCAGATGCTTCGCGATCGCCAGCGCTGACTCGCAGTGCCGGGGCATGCGCAGGTGCAGCGTTTCGATGCCCTGCAGCAGCAGGAACGCGTTGAACGGCGACAGCGCAGCACCCAGCGTGCGCATCGCCTCCATACGCGCTTTCATGGTGAAGCCGAAGTCGCCGAAGGTTTCGTGAAAGATCACGCCGTGGTAGCCGCGCGAGGGCGTCGTCATTTGCGGAAACTTGCCGTTCCCCCAGTCGAACTTTCCCGATTCGACGATCACCCCGCCCATGGTCGTGCCGTGACCACCGAGATACTTGGTGGCCGAATGGATGACGATGTCCGCGCCATGCTCGATCGGCCGGCAGAGGTAGGGAGAGGCGAGCGTATTGTCGATGACGAGCGGCACGCCCGCACCATGAGCGACGTCCGCGATGGCGGCAAGGTCGATGACGTTGAGCTGCGGATTGCCGATCGTCTCCGCATAGACCGCTTTTGTATTGGGCTTCAACGCCCTGCGGAAGCTCTCCGGTTCGTCCGGATCGACGAAAGTCGTTTCGATCCCGAGATCGGCGAAGGTCACCGCGAACTGCGTGTACGTGCCGCCGTAGAGCGTGCGCGCGGCGACGATGTGGTCGCCCTGCCTCGCGAGCGTCAGCAGCGCCGCCGTCTGCGCCGCCATGCCGGTCGCCGCGGCGAGCGCGGCGCGCCCGCCCTCGAGGGCGGCGACGCGCTCTTCGAGCGCGCAGACCGTGGGGTTGGAAATCCGCGAGTAGACGTTGCCGAAGGTCTGCAGATTGAACAGGCTGGCGGCGTGATCGGCGCTGTCGAAGACGAAGGACGTCGTCTGGTAAATCGGCAGCGCGCGCGCGCCGGTGGCGGCGTCGGGAATCTGTCCCGCGTGCAGACAGAGCGTGTCGAAACCGAATTTACGGTCGGACATGCTGAACTACACCGGCCGTCGGGCGGAGATCACCCCGGTATTCACACCCGCCCAGTTGAGCCCTCCCAGGAGGCGCGCGTGCTCGATCTTGACGCAGCGATTCATCACCACTTCGAGCCCCGCGTCGAGCGCGACCTTCGCCGCTTCGTCGTTGCGAATACCGAGTTGCATCCAGAGCACTTTCGCCCCGATGGCCACCGCGTCGCGCGCGATCGGCGGAATGTCGGCCGACTTGCGAAAGCAATCGACGATATCGATCGTTGTTGCCGTGATCTCGCGGGCGGTTCGGAGGTCCGGAAAGCAGCGCTCGCCCATGACGTCTTCATAGGCCGGGTTGACCGGGATGATCCGGTAGCCGTGGTCGCGCATGTACTTGGCCGCAAAAAAGCTCGGCCGATACCAGTTCGCCGACAGCCCCACCACGGCGATCGTGTGCGATCGCGTGAGAATGCGGCGTAACCCGGCGATGTCGTCGACCAGCGGCACGTCAGCGTCGCCCGGCGGGGTCGCGCCCGTCATGCTCGTCGATCCGCT
>VBCL01000365.1:0-3429 GCA_005888865.1 Betaproteobacteria bacterium
AAGCCAAGGGCGTCGACGACGTTCTCTGCATGTCGGTCAACGACGCCTTCGTCATGGGCGCGTGGGCGAAGGATCAGAAGGCTTCAGGCAAGGTGCGAATGATGGCGGACGGCAGCGGCGCCTATACCAAGGCGCTCGGTCTCGAGCTCGATCTCATGGCGCGGGGCCTGGGGGTGCGCTGCCAGCGCTTTTCGGCGCTGATCGAAGACGGCGTGGTGAAAAAGCTCAACATCGAGGCCCCGGGAAAGTACGAGGTCTCCGGCGCCGAGACGATGCTGCAGCAGCTGGTCTAGGGCGATTGGCTGCGCAGTTTCGTCAGGATGCCGTCGAGCTGATCGAGACTCGAGTAGCGTATAACGATCCGTCCGCCGCCCTTGCGCGACGGCTCGATACGCACCGGCGCCCCGAGCGCTTCGGCCAACTCGGTCTCCAGTCGCGCCACGTCGGCATCGACCCGCCGCGCGGCGCCTTGGCGGGTCTTTCGGAGCCCCGGATGCAGCGTGAGGTGCACGAGCTGTTCCGCTTCGCGGACCGATAATCCTTCACCGACGACCTTCGCCGCCGCGCCGGGTTGCTGCGCGATGGGCAGCGCGAGCAACGCCCGAGCGTGACCCATGTCGAGCTTGGCCGCGAGCAGGAGCGCCTGAACCGGGGGCGCGAGCTGAGTCAGGCGCAGCAGATTGGTCACTGCGCTCCGCGAGCGTCCCACCGCTTGCGCGGCGGCTTCGTGAGTCAAGCCGAATTCGTCGATCAGACGCTTGATGCCCTGCGCCTCCTCGAGCGGATTCAAATCCTCGCGCTGGATGTTCTCGATCAGCGCGAGGGCCAGCGCCGCCTGATCGGGCACGACGCGGACGAGCGCGGGAATCTCGGCGAGCCCCGCGCGCTGGGCCGCGAGCCAGCGCCGCTCGCCAGCGATAATTTCATACCGGCCGGCGTCGACGGGACGCACGAGGATCGGCTGCATTACGCCCTGGTTACGAATCGAATCCGCGAGCTCGGCGAGCGACTCCTCATCCATCCGCGTACGCGGCTGATAGCGACCCGCGCGGATCTTGTCGAGCGCGAGCGAGCGGAGCGCGTCGCCTTCCCTCGCCTCGTCGGAATTCGACAACAGCGCGTCGAGTCCGCGTCCGAGTCCCTTGAGCCTAGCCATCGACGGCTCCAGTGGCGGTCAGGGCCTCGGCAGGATGAGCCGCTTCGCCCCGACGCAGCATTTCGCCGGCGAGCGCAAGATAGGCCTGCGCACCCTTCGAGCCCTTGTCGAGATGCAGCGCCGGGATGCCGTAGCTCGGCGCCTCGGCGAGGCGAATGTTTCGCGGAATCACCGTGCGATAGAGCTTGTCGCCGAAATGCTTCTGCAGATCCGCGGACACGTTGAGGGCCAGCGTATTGCGCGGATCGTACATCGTGCGCAGCAGGCCCTCGATCTCGAGCTGTGGATTCAGATGCGTGCGCACGCGTCGGATCGTCTGCACCAGATCGGATAATCCTTCGAGTGCGTAATACTCGCACTGCATCGGAATCAGCACGCTGTCGGCCGCGCACAAACCGTTGAGCGTGAGCAGCGACAGCGACGGCGGGCAGTCGAGCAGGATGAAATCGTAGTCCGCCGCGACCTCCGAGATTGCGCTTCGGATTTGGGAGAGCGCTTCGTCCAAGGCGTCCTTGAGGCGCATCTCGCGTTCGGACAAGTCGACGAGCTCCACTTCGGCCCCGGCAAGCTCGCGGTTGGATGGCACGAGGTCGAAGCCACCCGACGTCGAGACGACGCGCACGTCATTGATCTTCTTCTCTCCAAGCAACACCTGATATACAGTGTGAGTGAGCGCTCGCTTATCTATGCCTGCGCCCATAGTTGCATTGCCCTGCGGGTCAAGGTCGACCAGGAGGACGCGCCGCTTCATGGCCGCCAGACTCGCCGCCAGATTGACGCTGGTCGTGGTCTTGCCTACGCCGCCCTTCTGGTTGGCAATCGCGATGATCTTGGTCACGTGGCCCTGCCCTCCATGATCACCAGGTGACGGGCACCTTCGAGCCCGGGCACCTCGAGCGCGGGCACGGCGATAACCCGGACAGCGACGGGCAGGTCTGCGATCTCCTCGTGCGGGTATCCGCCTTTCATGGCGATCAGTTTGCCCGAAGATGCGACGAGGTGCCGCGCCAGCGCCGAAAAACGCGCGAGATCCGAAAACGCCCGACTGATGGCGACGTCGAACAGCGTCGCCGGTACGTAGTCCTCGGCTCGTGAGGTGATCACCTCGACGTTTGGCAGCGACACTTCCGCGGCCGCTTGACGCATGAACGCCGTCTTCTTGCGGCTGCTGTCGAGCAGGGCCACGTGCCACGCCGGCCGCGCGATGGCGAGCGGTATCCCGGGCAAGCCGCCGCCGCTGCCGATGTCGATGATACGCAGCGAGCTCGCGTGCGGCAGGTGGGGCAAGACAGCGAGCGAGTCGAGCAGATGGTGCGTCACCATCCGCTCGGGTTCCCGGATCGCGGTCAGGTTGTGCGTGCGGTTCCACTTCTCGAGCACGGCGACATAAGCCGAGAGCTTTGTCTGTGCCTTCGCGTCGAGGTCGAGGCCGAGCGCCTTGATGCCCCCGGCGAGCGCCCCACCAAGGCTCATGCCGTCCGTTTTTCCGAGCTTGACGGCGCGTCCCTGAACCCGCGCTTGAGGTGCACGAGCAGGAGCGAGATCGCCGCCGGCGTCACGCCGGAAATCCGTGCGGCCTGGCCGAGTGTCTCCGGCCGATGCTGATTGAGTTTTTGCTGGACCTCCACCGAGAGGCCACGGACCGAGCGGTAGTCCAGATCGCCAGGCAGGCGCCGCGATTCCTGGCCGGTCCGGCGCGCGATCTCGTCGTTCTGCCGATCGATGTAGCCCGCGTATTTGGTCGCGATCTCTACTTGCTCGGCGACGTTGGGATCGGGGACCGCGTCTCCCGCACCGGGCAAGGTCATCAATGCAGCGTAGGAGACACTCGGGCGCCGCAACAGCTCCAGGAGCGTCGCTTCGCGCTCCAACGGTTGGCCGACCACGCGCTCGGCCTGCGCGCGTTCGATCAGGCGCGGGTCGACCCATACCGACTTCAGCCGCTCGAGCTCGCGGGCCACCGCATCACGCTTCCGGCAGAACGCGTCCCAACGCGCATCGCTGACGGAGCCCAGGCTTCGACCGACCTCGGTCAGGCGCAGATCGGCGTTGTCTTCGCGAAGCTGCAGACGGTATTCAGCGCGGCTGGTGAACATGCGATAAGGTTCGGTCACGCCGCGCGTGACCAGATCGTCGACGAGCACGCCTAGGTACGCTTCGTCGCGACGCGGGGACCAGCCCTCCTCGCCCCGCACGAAACGGGCCGCGTTGATCCCGGCGAGCAGGCCCTGCGCCGCCGCCTCCTCGTAACCGGTCGTGCCATTGATCTGACC
>VBCL01000365.1:3546-4531 GCA_005888865.1 Betaproteobacteria bacterium
CCCTTCATCGAGCGCACGAGCGCAAGCTGTACGTCGAAAGGAAGCGAGGTCGAGATACCGTTCGGGTAGATTTCGCTCGTCGTCAGACCCTCGGGTTCGAGGAAGATCTGGTGACGGTCGCGCTCGGGGAAGCGCACGACCTTGTCCTCGATCGACGGACAGTAGCGCGGTCCAATACCCTTGATCACTCCGGTGAATAGCGGCGATCGGTCCAGCCCGGCGCGAATGATTTCGTGCGTGCGCTCGTTGGTGTGGGTGATCCAACACGGCATCTGTTCCGGATGCATCGCGCGATCGCCAACAAAAGAAAATACCGGCGCGGGATCGTCGCCCGGCTGTTTGGCGAGAACCGAAAAGTCGATTGTCCGACCGTCGAGCCGAGGTGGTGTCCCTGTCTTGAGCCGTCCCACCGGGAGCTTGCGCTCGCGAAGCCGCGCCGCAAGCGCCTTGGCCGGCGGATCACCCGCCCTCCCAGCCTCATAGTTCTGCAGTCCGACGTGGATGAGCCCCGCGAGGAAAGTGCCGGTGGTGAGCACAACCGCATCGGCTTCGAAACGGATGCCGATCTGGGTCAGCACGCCGGTCACTCGGTCCCCATCGAACGTGAGGTCGTCGACCGCCTGCTGAAAGAGTGTCAGTCGGGGTTGGTTCTCGAGCCTTGATCGGATCGCCTGCTTGTAGAGCAGTCGGTCGGCCTGGGCACGGGTGGCCCGCACCGCCGGTCCCTTGCTCGCGTTGAGGATGCGAAACTGGATGCCGGCTTCGTCGGTCGCCAACGCCATCGCGCCACCGAGGGCATCAATTTCCTTGACCAGGTGCCCCTTGCCGATACCGCCAATCGACGGATTGCACGACATCTGGCCGAGCGTTTCGATGCTGTGGGTGAGCAACAGCGTGCTGCAGCCCGTGCGGGCCGCGGCGAGCGCGGCTTCCGTCCCGGCGTGACCGCCGCCAACGACGATCACGTCGAATCGTGTGGGAAACA
>VBCL01000386.1:0-3806 GCA_005888865.1 Betaproteobacteria bacterium
CTGGTACACGCGCGGCACCGCGGTCACGGCGATGGACCGGCCGAAGACGATCCACGACTTCTTCGGCTTTCCGCAGGCGCTGTTCGACGTCCAGTATCCCGCGCCGGGCGATGCGAAGCTCGCGGCACGCGTGCGTGAGCTGCTTGCACCGGTCGAGGTCGCGCTGGATCAGTCCTGGGGGCTCGACCACGGCACCTGGTCGGTGCTCAAGCACGCGTTTCCCGACGCCGACGTGCCCGTGGTTCAGCTAGCCATCGACGCCACCCAGCCGGCGTCGACGCATTACGCGCTCGGCGCCCACCTCGCGCCTTTGCGTGATGAGGGCGTGCTCATCATCGGCAGCGGGAACGTGGTCCATAACCTGCGCACCATCGGCTGGGGTGGCGGCGAGCCCTACGACTGGGCGGTGCGCTTCAACGCTTACGTTCGCGACGCGATCGCAGCCCGGCAATACGATCGACTGATCGAGTATGAGAAGGCGGGGCCGGACGCGCGCCTTGCGGTGCCGACGCCCGAGCACTACCTGCCATTGCTCTACGTGCACGGCGCACGTCGCGATCGACGGCCTCGAGATCAAGTCGATCGGGATGCTGAGCCTGTGGGTGGGTCCGCATTGAACGAGTGAGGGGTCGATGACCACGCCGAACAAACAGGTCCTTCTCGCCAGCCGCCCGCAGGGCCGGGTGACCGAAGACAACTTTCGCATCGTCGAGGCTCCGATCGGGAGGCCGGCGGCGGGCGAAGTGCTGGTCAGAAACGAATGGCTTTCGCTCGATCCCTACATGCGCGGGCGCATGAGCGAGGCCAAGTCGTACGTGCCACCGGTGCAGCTCGGCGAGGTCATGGTCGGGCAGACCGTCGGCGAGGTGATCGAGTCGCAGGACGCGCGCTTCAAGCCTGGCGACAAGGTACTGACTCCGCTCGGCTGGCAGCTCTATGGCGTTGCGAGGGGCAAGGAGCTCACCCCGATCGATGTCAATCGCGCCCCCGCGTCGTACTACCTGGGCGTGCTTGGCATGCCGGGACTCACCGCATGGCTCGGCTTGTCCGAGATCGGCCAGCCCAAGCCCGGCGAGACCGTGGTCGTATCGGCGGCCTCGGGCGCGGTCGGCAGCGTCGTCGGGCAGCTCGCGAAAATCGCGGGCTGTCGCGCCGTGGGCATTGCCGGCGGCAAAGCCAAGTGCGAGTACGTCGTGCGCGAGCTCGGCTTCGATGCGTGCATCGATTATCGGGCGGGCAAACTCCTGCCGGAGCTGCGTCAGGCGTGCCCCAAGGGCGTCGATGTCGACTTCGAAAACGTCGGCGGCGAGATCCTCGATACGCTGCTCTCGATCATGAACCCGTTCTCGAGGATCGTCCTGTGCGGGCTCATCGCCGACTACGACGTGTCCGAGCCGCACGGCTACAAGAAGCTGCGCTCGGTGCTGGTGAACCGCATCCGCATGCAGGGCATGATCGTGTTCGACTGGAAGCATCGCTACGGCGAAGCGCTCCAGGCCCTGGCGGGCCATCTCGCCGCGGGCAAGCTCAAGTACCGTGAATCGGTCGTGCACGGACTCGACAATGCGCCGCGAGGTCTCATTGCCCTGCTCAAGGGCGAGCATTTCGGCAAGCAGCTCGTCAAGCTCGACTGAGTCGGTCGATCGCCGACGGACAGTCCACAATGGCAAGGGTCCGCCCCCGGACCACGAGAGCCTCGGGGAACCGATCTACCCCAGGCTTGTCCTTGCTAGAGCGGCATGACAATCCACGAGCCTAAGACTAATGCAAAAAAAAGCGGGTCCGCGATCAGGCAGCACCTTGGATGACCGGGTTGTATTCTTTCAGGAGTTCTTGAAGAACCCCCGGCAGATCGGTTCCATCACTCCCAGCTCGCGCTTTCTCGAGCGCCGTATTGTCCATATCGCAGGGGTCGCCTCGGCGCGACTCGTGGTCGAGCTGGGCGCCGGCACCGGCGGCACGACCCGGGCGATCCTCGACGCCATGGGGCCGGACGCGAAGCTCCTGGTGGTCGAAATCAACCGGCACTTCGCTGCCCTGGTCGGACGAATCGATGATCCACGGCTCATCGTGCATTGCGGCAGCGCGCGCGATCTCCGCGACGTCCTCTCCCGACGCCACCTGCCCGCGCCCGATGCGGTCATCTCCGGGATTCCGTTTTCCACGATCGATCGCAGGACCGGTTCACAGATTCTCGAGGCAATCTCGTCGGCGCTGACGCCCGGCGGCCGGTTCGTGGCCTATCAGTCGCGCAAACACGTCGACCAACTTTCACGCCCGCTGCTGGGCCCCGCGCACGTCGAAGTGGCGCTGCTGAACATTCCGCCGCTGCGGCTCTACTGGTGGGAGAAACGCGCCGCGCGACCTGCGCTCGAAGAGGAGCGCTCGCGGGCCGCCCGGCCGGCCGAATCGCTCGCGCTGGTCAGCGCGCGCACTGAGAATACGGCCGACGCATCGTTCCGTCGCCGTCTCAAGCCTCGGTAAGGATCGCCGCGAACTCCATCAGGTCGAACGGCGGCGGCGGCTGAAATGGCGGTTGCTCCGGCACGCCGCCGATACGCAATAGGCTCCGTCCCTCGCACTCGACGTACAGCGCGCGGTCCGTGGGATCGGTGAGCGGATCGAAGAACCCCGACTCCGGCCGACCGGGGAGCGCGAACGAATTCAGCAGCGTGAGCCACTGCACGCCGAAATCCGGGCTCCAGAATACCCCGGCCGTGCCGAACGCGAATCGCGTGGCGCGCTCTCCGCGCATGAAGAGCATATCCTGGATAAGGGATTTGCCGATGGACAGCTTGCCCCCCGCGGTCGCGACGTAAGTCAGCCAGAAATCCGATCCGAAACTCTCGCCGCCATCGGCCGAAACCTTCATTCCGCCCGAATCGAGGACGTAGAGGGTATCGGGATCGAAGGGATCCACGAACCAGCGCAGCGCGGCGCCGACGATCGAGCTCTGCGGCCCTTTTGGGACGATCGGGTCCCAGTTCGTGCCGGCCGCATTCAGCTTGTAGACGTTCCCCGCCGCATCTCCAACATAGAAGGTGGGATTGGCGTGACCACCGGCGGCCTGCACGATGTCGACGCCAGCCGGCAGCATCGGACCCACCGGCGACGCCTTCGCGGGATCGGCCCAATCATCGAGCGTCGCAATCGATGAGATCGCCATGGTTCGCAGCAACGTACCTTTGCCGTCCAGATCCTCGTCGATGAAGACGTAATCGCCGTCTGGCGGCGGCGCTTCGGTCGCCAGCGTCCGGATGAGCGGGCGATACCCTCGAAGCACCCGGCCCGACGATGCGTAGGGCACCAGCTTGGCGGGAACGGGCGGCGTGGCCATCGGATCGCCCGGTACCTGCTTGCGGGTCGAGGGCGGGTATTTCTTCTGCGCGCCGATGCTCGGATCGGGATACTTGGACGGATCCGGGCTGGTGATGACGGAGACGCAGCCGATGTCGCGCCGCGGCAGGAACTGCATCACCCGGTCGGGGCTCGCGACGTCCGCGAACCACGCATCGCAGTCGCCGCACCCTTCGCGCGGATCGCCCCAGGTTGCGCCGCCATCGAGGCTGAAGAATTCGTCGTTGTCTCCGCAACCGAAGTACAGCGCCGGCGCATCGCCGCCGAACAACCCGGCGATGTTCACCGGATCGAGCGTCGCCAGCCCGAGCGACCGGTTCCAGCTCTCGCCTCCATCCTCGCTCCACTGCACGCCGCCGTCGTTCGCCATCCAGATCGTTCCACCGATGAACTGCTGCAGAACCGCGCTCTGGTCGAACGGAGGATCGACGCCGGTTGCCGCCTGCAGC
>VBCL01000386.1:3894-4368 GCA_005888865.1 Betaproteobacteria bacterium
TGCCCGGTCGAGATGTCCCGCCCGTCGAGCCGGTGCCAGGAATTCGCTCCCGTCGGTATCCCGGACGATACATGCACGTGGCTGTTGTCGGAGAAGAACACGAGGAAGCCCGCGCTCGTGGCCTTGGTAACCACATAGAGATTTCCGCTCGGTGTCGTATCGGCATCGATCGGCGGGCCGGGCAGCAACGTCCACTGCGCCGTCCCCGTCGCTTCGAACTGGCTGAAGTCGCCGCGCCACAGGCTCGCTTCGCCCGCGAGTCGATCACAGGTCGTGTTGCAGAGCGTCCCGTTGTCAACACCCTTCGTGTAAAAGCTCGGCCCGTTCGCGCCGCCCTCGGTCGCGAGGTAGACGACCGCGGGATTCCCCGGCTCGAGCGCGAGCGTCTGCCCGGCTGTCCTTACCGCGTAGGCGATACCGCCACCGAACCCGCCCAGCCCCCCGACGCCGCCCAGGCACGCGTTCTGAAAGTCG
>VBCL01000119.1 GCA_005888865.1 Betaproteobacteria bacterium
GCGCCCGGCAACACGATGCCGATCAATCCCTTGGTCAAGGTGGCGAGCGCGAGCGCTGCCCACGCCATCCACATCCAACCGCGTCGCTCGCGCGCGGTCCCGGCATGCTGCGCGAGGAGAAGGCCGCCCAATCCCGCGGTCATCCAGAGGGTGAGTCCCGTGTCGAGGGTCAGGATATGCGCGTTGAGCACCGGCCAGACACAGCCTCCCAGCACCGCCGCGCTGTAGAGGCCCAGCGTGGATCCGCCGAGGCGATAACCCACATACCCGATGAACAGCACGTTCAGGAATCCGGCCAGCGCGGGCCACAGTCGTGCGCTCCAGTGATGCACGCCGAAGGCTTCGTACGCCGCGGCGGTGATCCAGTACTGGAGGGCCGGCTTTTCGAAATACTTGATGCCGTTGAGCCGCGGCGTGAGCCAATCGCCGGTGACGGTCATCTCGCGGGGAATCTCGGCGTAGCGTCCTTCGTCGGGGTGCACCAGCCGGCGGTAGTCGAGATTCGAGAACCAGATCAGTGTGAACACCAGGAGCAGCGCGAATGCGCCGCGCCGGGTGAGCGGCGAGGCCGACGAGCCGGAAGCAGGCGCAGGGGACGAGGACATCGGGAAGGCCGCGATTCTACCGCGTTCGCCGCCTTGGCCTGCATGCTAAGCTCCCGCGCAACCCAGCGCATCGTTCTCCGGATTCGTTCTGTATGCCCGAGCTACCGTCCATCCGCATCGTCGCGGCCGTCGAGGCGGATCTTCCCCGCGTTGCGGAGCTCGCCGGTGTGATCTGGCGCAAGCACTATCCGGGCATCATCACGCCGGAACAGATCGAGTACATGCTGGACCTCGGGTATTCACTCGAAGCGTTGCGGCGCTTCATCACGGAAGAGGGCGCCGGGCTCGATCTCGCGTATGTCGCGAACCGGCTCGCGGGCTTTGCGGCGTACTATCGCACCGACCACCGCGACGAGCTCAAGCTCGACAAGCTCTACGTTCATCAGGACTATCACGGCCGGGGCGTTGGCAGAAGGCTGATTGCCCACGTCGAGGCGGCGGCAGCGGCCCAGGGACGGCCAACGCTGATTCTCAACGTCAACAAGCACAATGCACAAGCGATCCGCGCCTATGAGAGGAACGGATTCGCCGTTCGCGAGTCGGTGGTCGTCGACATCGGCCGCGGATTCGTGATGGACGACTATGTTATGGCGAAGACGCTATCGGGGTGAGCGCCTTGCCCGCGGATCATCGATTGGCTACCATCGCTCAAGCTCGCTGAAAACGAGAGCAATCGCTCTGGCGGCTTCTTGTTCGGGTTCACCGATGGCACTGCCGCTCACACTCTACGACAACTACGCCCGCAGCCTGCGCCGATTCCAGCCGCTCAAGGCCGGCGAGGTTGGACTGTACACGTGTGGCCCGACGGTCTACGACTATCAGCACATCGGAAACTTTCGAACGTTCCTGTTCGAAGACCTGCTCAAACGCGTTCTGGAGTGGAACGGCTATCGCGTTCGCCACATCATGAACATCACCGACGTGGGCCATCTCACCTCCGACGCCGACACCGGCGAAGACAAGATGGAGAAGGGCGCGCGGCGTACGGGGAAAAGCGCATGGGAGATCGCGAAGCTGTACACCGAATCGTTCCTCGAAGACATGCACGCGCTCAGGATCGAGGACCCGACGATCCTGTCGCGGGCGACCGACCACATTCCCGAGCAGATCGCGTTCATCGCCGACATCGAGAAGAATGGCTTCACGTATCGCACGTCGGACGGCATCTACTTCGATACCAGCAAGCAGCCGGATTACGGGTATCTCGCGCGTCTCGACAAGGCGGGACTGGAGGCCGGCAGGCGCGTCGACGTCGGGGAAAAGAAGCATGCGACCGACTTTGCCCTCTGGAAATTTTCGCCACCCGGTGAAAAGCGGCAGATGGAATGGGATAGCCCCTGGGGCGTCGGGTTCCCGGGGTGGCACATCGAGTGCTCGGCGATGGCGCAGAGATATCTCGGTGACTACTTCGACATCCACTGCGGCGGCGAGGATCATATCCCCGTCCACCATACCAACGAGATCGCGCAGACCGAGGCGCGCGTGGGGACGCGCCTTGCCAACTTCTGGATGCACGGCTATTTCCTGCTGCAGAGCGACGCCAAGATGGCGAAGTCCGCCGGCGAGTTCCTGCGCCTGAAGTCCCTGATCGATCGGGGCTACGATCCGCTCGCGTATCGCTACCTGTGCCTGACCGCGCACTATCGCAGTCAGCTCAATTTCACGTGGGATGCGCTCGACTCGGCGGCGATCGCCCTCGAGCGCATGCGCAAGGGGTTTTATGCGTTGCCCGGAGGCGGGGCGGGCGATGGGGGCTATCTCGAGCGCTTCACCGGGGAGATCAACGACGACCTCAACCTGCCGCGTGCGCTCGCGCTCGCCTGGGAGCTTCTGCGCGGAGACGTTGTGGATCTGCGGGTTGCCAAGACGACCTTGACCGCCTTCGACCGGGTGTTCGGGCTGGGACTCGCGGAGTGGCAGCCGCGCGAGGAAGCGATCCCCGAAGCCGTCCAGGCGTTGGCCGCAGCGCGCAGTGCGGCTCGAGCGGCCAAGCAGTGGGCAGAAGCGGATCGGCTGCGTAGCGAGCTCCATGGGGTTGGGAGATGGAAGATCGTTCCGACGGCTACGCGTTGAAACGTCGAAGCCCCGACTAAGCACCGCCCGCGCACTCGCGGACCCTGGTGCCTCCAACGGCGACCCTCTGTACGCTCGCCCATTCCATGGGCGCATGCGATGCATGCTCAAAGGCCGTTTGTCCCCTGGCCCGATTGTCCCAATAATTCGAGACATCACCACGGTCCGCGCCGGCTGGAAGCGGGGATAGGAAGATGCGAGTCTGGAATGTATCCGTGGATGCGTCCCAAGGCCCGCGGGCGGGGTGGCGGGCTTCCGCTTCGTCGCTTCAGGCGATCGGTTCGGACCCGGATTCGCGCGCTTCGTCGCCTGCGTCTTGAGGACAAAGGCCGCGCCCACTAAGGTCCGCATCGAATAGCGGACGAGAAACCGAACAAACCAAACGCCGGGATGCTTCCGGCAAACGAATGGAGAAGATCATGCAACGTAGCGAAGCAGCAAAGTGGTTCTGGCCGTTTGTCCTCGTCGCCGCGCTCGCCGCTGCAATCGTCATCGCGTTTTCGCCGTTCGCTCAGCTGAAAGCGCCACTGGCCGAACCGGATTTCCGGATGCTCGTCACGGTCACCGCGAAGCAGCCCGACATCGAAGGGCGCACTCAGGTGTCCATCGAGCCGTCGCACATCGATGTCGTCGCCCGCCGGTCGCCATCGATCGTCGACCGGCTCGTCGGGTTGCTGCCGCAGCGTAAGCAATCGAGCTGAGGTTGCTAATACATGCGCTGCACCGGACCGCTGTAGAGCACGGGTCCGGTCGGCAACCCGGTGGGCGATCCCCCTCTGGGCTCGAGGCTGACTGCCAGCGCGGGGATGTTGCGAAGCGCCTGGTCTGCAGGTCCTGACAGTGCAACGCGAACCACGCCCGTGGCGCTGATGAGACCGAGCGAACGCGGACTGGCTCCGTCGGGCAGCATCCACAGCTCCAGGGCGCGATCGGCTGCGACGTCCACCCGCGCGACCGGTTTCACGCTCAAATAGCGGCCAAGCCTGTCGGCAGAGGCCACCAGCGCCGGCCTGGCGTCGGTTCCCGCGAGCACCACAACCAGGGCGCCTTCGGGCACTTCGGGCGCAGGTCTCAGGAGGACTGTCGCCAGTGCAACCACGGTCGCCAGCGAGGCGAACGCGAGCGCGCGCCACAGGCCCAGGCTCGACCAGATCGAGGCTCGCGCGACGGGTGCCTTCCCGGTGCGCGCCAGAATCGCTGCCCAGACCCGGGTCGGCGGCGCGACGGGGGGCAGCTCCTCCGCAAGCGGCAACAGCCGCTCCTCCCAGTTGCGGACCGCTTCGCCGAGCGTCCAGTCGGCGCGCGCAAGGCGCTCGAAGCGTTCCCGCGCACGGCCACGCAGCGTGCCGAGGACGTACTCGCCAGCGAGCGCCTCGGCGCGCTCAGGATTGCGCACGTTCATCGCGTGACCCCCGCGCCATCGAGACAGGCGCGCAAGCGCTCGAGCCCGCGTCGGATCCATGATTTGACCGTGCCGAGCGGTTCGCGCAGATGGTGTGCCAGCTCGGAGTGCGACAAGCCCTGGAAGAAGGCCAGCGCGATCGCCTGCTTCTGCCCCTGCTCGAGCGCTTCGACGCACGCCCCCACCGCGCGCGCGTCTGCGCCGGACAGCAGCATCTCCAGCGGAGTCGGATCCTCGGCCGCGATCGCCAGACCTTCGTCCTCATCGTCCATGGTGACCGTTTGGACCTCGCGCCGACGCAATTGATCCAGACAGCGGTTGCGGACGACGCTGGTGAGCCATGTCAGCGGCTGACTTTTTGCGGCGACGTACGAGCCCGCGTGGTGCCAGATATTGACGAAGCTTTCCTGCAGGACCTCCTCGGCCGCGCCGGTATCTCGCAATATACGAAGCGCGACCGCGTACAGATGCGCGGACGTCGTCCGATAGAGCTCGGCGAAGGCTCGCTGGTCCGCAAGCGCGGTGCGCGCCAGAAGGTCCGTGAGCCGCGCGTTGCGCTCGAGTTGCTTGGTCGGATCCAGCGCCATCGTGGGCCGCTAGGCGCCGCGCTTTCGATCGTTCCGCCACAGAACGTCGGCCCGCCCGGCGTCGCGGTTGAGCACGCGAGCCAGCACGAACAACAGGTCGGAAAGGCGGTTCACATACTTGCGTACGGGTTCACTGACCGTTTCGGATGCACCCAGGTGCACGAGCGCGCGCTCGGCGCGCCGGCAAATCGTGCGCGCGACGTGCGCGAGGCCGGCCGCCCGCGTCCCGCCCGGCAGGATGAACTCCTTGAGCGGAGCCAGGTCGGCGTTGAATTGACCGATCGCTTCTTCCAGGCGCAGGACCTGTACTTCGCGCACCGCGTTGTAGCCGGGGATCGAAAGCTCTCCGCCGAGATCGAACAGATCGTGTTGCACCTCGGTGAGGTAGTCCGCCACGGCGCGCGGGAGGGGCTCGGCGAGCAGCACACCCAACGTCGAGTTGAGCTCGTCGACCGCACCAATGGCCTCGATGCGCGCGGAATCCTTGGCGACCCGCGTGCCGTCGCCAAGCCCGGTTATTCCGGCATCTCCGGTGCGGGTGACAATCTTCGACAGCCGATGGCCCATGGTGTGTGACCTGCGTCGGGTGATGGTCCCGGGCGCGGAGGGTTCAGCATAGAGAATTCACGCATGCGCGGCAAGTTGCGCCATCGCGTCGCACGATTGTCTTTTCGGACGGATTGGTTACCATGACAGCCCGCCGGCGTCACCGGCATGCGAGCCGCGCCATGACCAGCGCCTACGAGATCGATCTCGATCGAAACCAAGCCAACTACGCGCCGCTCACGCCGGTGTCGTTCATCGCACGCGCCGCCTTCGTCTACCCGAATCATCCGGCGGTGATCCATGGCGCGCGCCGTTATACCTGGGCCGAAACATATACGCGCGCCCGACGGCTCGCTTCAGCGCTCCGGCACGCGGGGATCGGCAATGGCGATACGGTGGCTGTGATGGCCGCGAACACGCCCGAGATGGTCGAAGCGCATTTCGGCGTCCCGATGTCCGGCGGCGTGCTCAACACGCTCAACACACGGCTCGACGCCGAGGCGATCGCATTCATGCTGCAGCATGGCGAGGCGAAAGCCCTCATCACCGACACCGAATTCGCGCCAACGATAAAGGCGGCGCTTCGGGGGCTCGCGCACAAGATCACGGTCATCGACATCGTCGATGCCCTGGGCCCGGGCGGCGAGCGGCTGGGCGAGAGCGACTACGAGGAGTTCATCGCGAAAGGCGACCCAGGATTCGAATGGAAGCATCCTGCCGACGAGTGGAACGCGATCTCGCTCAACTACACGTCGGGCACCACCGGCAATCCGAAGGGTGTGGTCTATCACCATCGCGGCGCCTATCTCAACGCGCTGTCGAACATCATCGACTGGGGCATGCCGCGCCACGCCGTGTACTTGTGGACGCTGCCGATGTTCCACTGCAACGGATGGTGCTTTCCGTGGACGATGGCGGCGAATGTCGGCACCAACGTCTGCCTGCGCCGCGTCGAGGCGAAGGTGGTCCTCGACGCTATCCGCGAGCACAAGGTGACACACTACTGCGGCGCCCCGATCGTGCACGCCATGCTCATCAACGCGGCGGATGAGTGGAAGCAAGGGATTGGGCACAAGGTGAGCTGCCTCGTCGCCGCCGCCGCGCCTCCGGCGTCGGTGATCGAAGGCATGCAGCGCATGGGCTTCGACATTACCCACGTCTATGGACTGACCGAGACCTACGGCCCGGCGGCGGTATGCGCCAAGCACGGCGAATGGGACGCACTCGACATCGGCGCGCGCACCGAACGCAACGGCAGGCAGGGCGTGCGCTACACCTGCGAGGAGGGGATGACCGTGATGGACTCCGAGACGATGAAGGAAGTCCCCTGGAACGGCGAGACGATGGGCGAAATCATGTTTCGCGGCAACATCACGATGAAGGGTTATCTCAAGAATCCGAAAGCGACCGCCGAGGCATTCGCCGGCGGTTGGTTCCATTCGGGCGACCTCGCGGTGATGCAGCCCGACGGCTACGTCAAGATCAAGGACCGCTCCAAGGACGTGATCATCTCGGGTGGCGAGAACATAAGCTCGCTCGAAGTCGAGGACGCGCTTTACCGCCACCCGGCGGTGCTGGCCGCGGCGGTCGTCGCGCAACCGGATCCCAAGTGGGGCGAGACGCCGTGCGCGTTCGTCGAGGTGAAGCCGGATGCAACGGTGACGGAAAACGAGTTGATCGAGCACTGCCGGGCGCACCTCGCGCGCTTCAAGGCGCCGAAGAAAGTCAT
Organism: Betaproteobacteria bacterium; assembly: GCA_005888865.1. Classification (GTDB taxonomy): domain Bacteria; phylum Pseudomonadota; class Gammaproteobacteria; order Burkholderiales; family Casimicrobiaceae; genus PALSA-1003. Next base: position 6,943 of record VBCL01000119.1, read on the forward strand.
CTTCGGCGAGCTGCCGAAAACCTCGACCGGAAAGATCCAGAAATTCGTGCTGCGCGAGCGCGCGAAATCGACGGCCGCGATCGAGTAATGGCGGGGTTCGCCGCGGCGACTTCGACGCTGTGGCGCAAGCGCGTCGTCGAGTGGGTCCCGGGGTTCGCCGCGGCGACTTCGGCGCTAGGGCGCAAACGCGTCGTCGAGTGGGTCCAGGGGTTCGCCGCGGCGGCTTCGGCGCTGGGGCGCAAACGCGTCGTCGAGTGGGTCCCGGCTCGCGGCGGCGACTCAACCCACGAGTCGCCGCGCACGAGCCACCCACTTACGACGACTGCGCCCCCCTGATGCGCCCTTCGTCACCGCGGCCCACCACGCGGCGTCATGCGATGCAGTCGCGAATGTCCGGCGAAGCGCCCGTGAGCCGCGCGGACCGTCACGGGTGGCGCGGCGAGGGAGTCGTGGGTTGACTCCCGAAGCCGCGCCGGGACCCGTAGGTGCGCGGGTTGCGGCGTTCGGGCGCGCAGCGGGCATTCGCCGCTGCCTAGCTACGACGTGCTTGCGCCCCAGCGCCGCAGTCACCGCGGCTCGGCACGCTCCTGCTCGACCCCTGGACTGGGCATCACACTGCGGAGGCGCTAAAGCGTCGGATTGTCGCAGGGCAACCCGAGCGCGACGCGGCCGAAGGTCGTCGCCTGGGGCTCCCAGATCATCGAGATGTGCGCGGTCGCAGCGTGCACGTCGCGAAACGCACGTTGCAGCGGGTGATCGTCGAACAGCGCGCCACCGCCGCCGGCCTTGAACAGCACGTCGACCGCGCGCTCGCACAGTCCCGCGGTGAACGCGCCGTCGCGGCGCCACCTGACCTTGGTGGCGAGGTCGGGTACCTCGTTGCGGTCGGCGAAGCTTTGCGCTTCTTCGCAGTGGCTGCGCATGATGGTGCGCGCGGTGTCGATGCACGAAGCGGCTTCCGCGATCTTCATCTGGATCGCGGTCATGTCCGCGAGACTTTTGCCGGAGTAGCGGGCGACGCGATTTCGCATCCCGGCGAGGAAATCGTCGTACGCGCCTTGGGCGACGCCGAGCGCGACGCCGGTCAGCATGTATGGAAACGTGGCGAAGACCGGGATGCGGAAGATCGCGGCGGTGTTCACTTCCGCGCCGGGATGGTTCGCGCCACCGCGGGTCGCATCGACCGAAAGCGTGCGCGCCTCCTGGACGAACACATCGCTCGCTTCGACGTCGTTGCTGCCGGTGCCGCGCAAACCCATCACGTGCCAGTTGTCGATGATCCGGTAATCCTCGCGCGGCAGAAGAAAGATTCGGTAGTCGCCGGCAGGTTCGCCGTCCTGCACGATACCGCCCAGCATGTTCCAGCGACTCGGATCCACGCCGCTCGAAAACGGCCAACGGCCCGAGAGACGATAGCCGCCCGGCACGCGCGTCGCCTTGCCCGCAGGAAAAACCACCGACGAAGCGATGAGCATATCGGGATCGGTGTTCCAGATCTCGTCCTGGGTCGCGACCGGCCAGAACGCGAGCATCCAGTGATGCACCGCGTAGTTGACCCAATTCCACGCGGTCGAGGCACACGCTGCGGCGAGGCCCGACCCGATATCGATCAGCGAGACCCACGGCAGCTCGGAACCGCCGACTCGGCGCGGCTGCAGCACCCGCATCAGCCCCGATGCATGCAGCTCGCTTAAGGTTTCGTCAGGAATGCGCCGCGTGCGCTCCGTGAGCGGCGCGCGTTCCTTGAGCTTGGGCGCGAGCGCGCGAACGCTCGTCAGCGCCTGCTCGTAGGTGAGGACAGGCGCCGAACCTGCTTTGGGCAGCGCGGCCAAAACGGTCGTATCGCGAGCTTACCGAATCGACCGTCAGCGGAACGCTTCGGTCGTCGCCGCGGAGCGCTCCTTCGGTGCCTCCGACGCAGGAAAGTTGAGCTCGATCATCACGCCGTTGGGATCCTTGAGGAACATCTGATGCAGCCCCAGCGTCGGAACGCTGCGCTCGAAATATTTCAAGCCGGCGCGTCCGCAGCGTTCTACCATGCTCTCACGCCCCGTGACCGAGAGCGCGATGTGATCGAGCGAGCCCGTGCCCGCCTGCAGCGTCTCGGGATCGACGTATCCGACCGTGTCGACGAGGCCCTGCGGATCGTTGGGATCGATCCCCATGACGTGGACGATGCCGTAATTGCCGTTCGAGTGCTCGAGATCCGCCGGCGGCTTGCCGTTGTACAGCCACAAGCCGGGAAACTTGAACTCGGGCCGCGGCCCTACCGTGAGGCCGATCACGTCGGTGTAGAACTTCCGCGACGCCTCGACGTCGAGCGTGCGGATCGAGTAGTGGTCGATGCGCTTGATCTCCATCGGATCCTCCTGGATTCTGCGATGCAATGGCGCCAATCCTGCGCCGCCACCAAGGCGGGCCGAATGAATGCGGCGCGGTGTCTCCTAAGCTAGCGGTGGCCCCCAGCGGTGTCAAGCAGCATGCGGGATGACCGGGAGCAATAGATACGACGCACGCGCTCCGCCCGCGAAAATCGTGTTGGTACCGGTATTGTAGTCGGCCGCGTAGTGCGTGTAGGGCGCGCTGCCAACGCCGTCGCGCGGCTGAATGTCGAGCCGAATCCGGTGACCACGCTTGAACACCATCGAGGTCGGCCAGATCTCGACTTCGACGCGCACCGGCGTGCCCGGATCGAGCATCTCGCGCTCCGTATGTGCGTGATAAGGCCGATAGGGCAGCGACAATGCCGGGTCGAGCTTGCGATGCGACGCGCGGAGCCAGCCTTTGGCCACCGGAACGGACTGGCTCTGCTGGCCCATCTCGAAGACATCGCTGCCGTCGGGCGCAATGTTGCGGATCGTCGCGAAGATATCCATATCCTCGGTGGCTGCTGGCGATCCACAGCACCAACGCCACTGGACCTGTCACTTCGGTGTCGTCGCGCAGCGGCTCGGTTTCGAACGACACACCCATCTGCGGCAGGCTGCCGGCGAGCGCGGTGGAGGTCCATGACGCGCTGGCAACACCGGCCTTGGTCATGCCGCTTGCGGAGTAGGAGACCGAAACCGTCTTGCGTGGTGCTTCCGCGACGAGTCGGCCAGTCTTTTCGTCGCCGTTGCGTGCGTGGGGCTGCAGGAAGAGCCGGGTCCAGCGCGTACGCTCGAGCGGCCATTCGTTTTCGAACCGCCATTCGGAATTGCCGTGGCCGCCCTTGCGGATCAGCAGCTTGACCGGCGGCTCGGACATGATCCCGGTATCGATGCCTTTGAGCCAATGATCGAAGAACCGCAGCTGGTCGAGTCGGCCCTCTTCCGAATAGAACGGGTGATAGTGCGTCCCCGCATGAATGCGCAGTTTCTTGTGCTTCGACGCGGCGCGAATGTAGCCTTCGGTGTTGCCGCGAAGATGCAGTCCCATGCCGCTCCAGTTGCCGGCGCTGTAGAACGGAATGTCGATGTCTTCCCACTGCGCGCGGCGGCCGTGGTACCACTCACCGTCCAGGTTGTAGCGCATGTACTCCCAGATCCACGGCGTCGCGAAGGCATCCGGCGAGCTCGCCTGCGGCTTGCCCAGCAGGTGATGCGCCATGTGGTTGTTGTACCAGTTCACGACGAACGTGAACGAAAAGATTCCGCCGTGATAGGCGAAGTCGCGGTACATGTCGGCCGCGCCTTCCCACGGAATCATCGCTTTCAGCGAGGGCGGCCGAAGCCCAGCCACCAGCCACTGCGTCATCGCGAAATACGATACCCCGCTGGTTCCTACCCGGCCATTGCTCCACGGCTGCCTGCCGGCCCATTCGATGGCATCGTAAAAATCGCCTGCCTCGATCGGCGACCACGGGTCGGTGCGACCCGGTGACTTGCCGCTGCCACGGCTGTCGACCCGCAGCGCAACGTAACCGCGCGGGACCCACCACAGCGGGTTCACCGTCTCCCAGTTCATGTACGGGTTTGGCGCCTCCTCCAGGTCGGCGGGAGGCACCCACAGCTTGTCCTTCTGGTACGAACCGAGATTGACGATGACGGGAAAGCGCCCCGGTGTCCGCGGACGGAAGACGTCGGCTTTGAGCCGAGCGCCGTCGCGCATGGGAATCTCGAGATCCTTCTCGACGACCAGATCGTGGCGCGGCTGCGAGCCGCGAGAACGCGGCCTGGCCATCAGCCGGAAGTGCTCATTCGATCTTCACCTTGTGCTCGCTCACGACTTGCGCCCAGGTTCGCGTCTCGGCGCGAACCTCCTCGGTGAACGCCTGCGGTGAACCCGACAAGGAGACCGTCATCATCTGCTTGGAGAGCGCTTCCTTCATCTCCGGCTTGGAGAGCGCGGCCACCACGGCCGCGTGCAGCTTGTCGAGAATAGGCTTGGGGGTTGCCGCCGGCGCGAACAGCGCCTGCCAAGCATTGGTGCCGATGCCTGGGAAGCCCTGCTCGGCCATCGTCGGAACCGAAGGCAGCTCGGGGAGCCGCGTCGGCATGGTGGTCGCGATCGCCTTGATTCGGCCTGCCTTGACCTGCTCGATGGTCGACGCGAGATTGATGAACGAGAGCTGCACCTCGCCGGACATCAGCGCCGGAAGCATCTGGCCGGCGCCGCCCTTGTAGGGAATGTGTATCACGTCGATGCCGGCGGCTTTCGCGAACCGGAGCATGTCGAGATGCGGATAGGTGCCGATGCCCGCCGACGCATAGTTGAGCTTGCCAGGGTTCTTCTTCGCCCACTCGATCACCTCGGCCACGGTGTTGGGCGGAAACGACGTCGCCGCCACGAGCACGTGCGGGATCTCGACCAGTTTCGAGATGCCGACAAGATCGCGCGATGGTTGGGTCTGCAACACTCCTGCGAACGTGCTCTCGTTGATCGCGTTGGTGGAGACGTTGCCGACCAACAACGTGTAGCCGTCCGGCGCGGCCTTCGCCTCGGCTTCGAGCGCGATGTTGCCCGACGCACCCGCGCGGTTGTCGACCACGAAGGGCTGGCCGAGCGCTTGCTCGAGCTTGGCTGCAAGCTGCCGCGCAATGATATCGGTCGCGCCGCCCGGCGCATACGGCACGAGCAACTTGACCGGACGACTCGGATACGGCTCGGCGGATTGCGCCGCGGCAAGCAGTGGCAATATCGCCGCGAGGACGGCGAACGCGAAGCGCTGCAAGCCCGACATATCGGGCGCGCAAATTCGACGACCGGTCGCGAGTCGATCCATGATCTCCACCTCCGTGGCGGGCCGAAGACGACTCAGAGTCGGTGCCATTCCGGCTCGCTCTTTCGGTTGGCGCCCGTCTTCGGGTCATGATACCCCCCGTTCGAGCGACACCAATGCCGCTTCGTCATTGGAGCCATACGGATCCGGTATCGATGCCCCGCGCGATGCCGGTAACGCAGCACATGGTCAGATTTGTGTGCCGCGCGCGGGGTCGGTACCATCCGAATCAAGTCGCAATTCAGCGCAAACGGAGATCAAGCCGATGACCGAGAGCTCCGCCGATCGACACGATCACGCACCGGCGCCGAAACAGGCTCGGCGGGTCGTCGATATCCACGCCCATTGGTATCCCGCCGACTGGCTCAGGCTGTTCGAACGCGACGGCCCGGCCGAAGGCGCAAAGCTCGAGCGCATGGCAAGCGGCTATACCATCCGAACCGACCGCATCGTCAACGCCTTTACCGAACAGTTCGTCGATCTTGGGCTTCGCCTCGACGGCATGGACCGGCAGCGGGTGGATGTCCATGCCATGTCGCTCACGGCGCCGATGGTGTATTGGGCCTCGCCCGGATTCGGACTCGCGCTCGCGCAGGCCTACAACGATTCCGCGGCAGCGGCGCATGCCAGGCATCCAGACCGCTTCGTGGGTCTCGCGATGCTCCCCATGCAGGCGCCCGACCTTGCGCTCGAGGAACTCGAGCGCGCCGCCAAGCTGCCCGGGATGCGAGGAATGTATCTCGCCACCCATGTCAACAACATAGACCTGGACGATCGACGGTTCTGGGACATCTATGCCAAGGCGGAAGAACTGGGCTGGACGATCTTTCTGCACCCGATCGATACCATCGGCCGCGAGCGAACGACGCGCTATTACCTCAAAAACCTTCTCGGCAATCCCTACGACACCGGCGTGGCGGCGGCTTCGCTCATCTTCGGCGGCGTGCTCGACGCATTTCCGAATCTGGAGATTAACCTTCCGCACGCGGGCGGGACGTTCCCGTGGCTCATCGGTCGCCTCGACCACGGCACCAAGGTGCGTCCCGAACTGAAGCACATGAAACAATTGCCAAGCGGGTATTTGAGGCGATTCACGTACGACACGATAGGACACAACGACCAGATCAACACCAACCTGATTCGCCTGGTCGGCGCTGACCGGGTCGTATTGGGAAGCGACTACTGTTTCGACATGGGGCTCACGGATCCGTTGGGCGATCTCGAGCGCCTCGATGCGCTCACTGCGGACCAGCGCGAGCTCATCGCGGGCGAGACGGCGGCGAGACTCCTGCGTCTGTAGCCCGAAGATGAGTGAAGCGACCCTCAGGATTGACCTGCGACGCCTCGCTTCCGCGGGTGCCCCCGATGCTCGCTCGCGGGACCCGCGGGTGCTCGGCACCCCACTCGCTTCCGCGGGTTTCCCGCTCGCTTGCTCTTACGCGAACATCTCAGCCGGGTGATGCGTCAGGCTTTCAGTCCCGCGGCCACCAGACCCGCCAGTGCGCATTCCTCGTCGCGATCCGATGTGTCGCCGCTGATCCCGATCGCGCCGATCACGTTGCGCTCTTCGTCGTAGAGAAGCACTGCGCCCGCAGCGGGAGCCATCCGGCCTTGCGCGACGGCGGCGAGCGCGCCGAAAAACGCGGGCGCCTTTTGCGCGCGTTCGGCGATCTCCCGGCTCGCGTAACCCATGCCAAGCGCGCCCCACGCTTTCGCGCGCGCGATGTCCACGCGAAGGATGCCTGAGCGGTCCTGTCGCTGCACCGCGACCTCGTGGCCTCCCGCATCGAGCACGACCACCGTCAGTGGCGCGCAGGCAAGCTCGCTTGCTCGGGCAAGCGCACCATCAAGTACTCGAAGCGCCAACTCCAGCGTAAGTCTCGTCATTCGCCGATGCGGCGAGTCAGAAGTTCACGAAGTGCGCCGAGGGCCCGAGAGCGGGTCCCCGGACGTGCCTGCCCGCGTCGGATTGTGATCCGAAACCGTCACGACGAGCTCGAGACGGCTGCGGTAGCCTGCGGGCAGTCCATGCTCGCGAGCGCCCGCGATGACCAGCGCCTTGTACCAATGGTACGGGCGAAGCGATGGGTCCTTATCGATCGCGTAATACATCACCGCGGTGACCGGCCCGGCGTCCGTCGACACCTGCACCGTCTTGTCCATGTAGCCGGCGCCGAGCCCCTCGGCACGGTCGAGCGCAGGCTTTTCGTCGGGGTCGAGCTCGAATACAACGCCCCAAACGACATCCTCCTGGCGGCCGGTGGCTTCGGCATCGCATTTGCCCGAACCGTCGTGCCCGCTGCGCTTGTCCCAGCGAAGTTCATGGCCTCCCAGTCGGCCGATGCCGATGGCCGTAGCGGAAGGCACCCGCTCGCGCAGCCGATCCGTCAGCATGTTGGAGCCATAGGCGAAATAGCGAACAGGAGGTGTGGCCATCGCTTGTCCGGTACGAAGTGTTACTGGAACCGCGTGTTCCAGCATTGTGCAACCAACGAAGCCCGCCGTCGAGACCGGATCGGAAGATTCTGGAAGTCAGGGCCATTGGGCACTGTTGATGACAATTCGTTAGTCCCCCAAATACCGCCACTTGTTCGCCAGTCATCTAACGGACGCTGCACACATGGCATTATCGCTCGCGACGTCACGATGAGCCTGCCTATGACCCAAAACCATGCGCTGAAACCGTTACCCGCTGGCGACTCGACCGACAAGGTCGCTTTGTTCACACCGCGGCTGACGCGCGAGCAGCTCGAGTGCCTGGGCCGCTGCGCGAAGGGCATTTCGATCCGCTTTGAAAGATCCGAGCTCGTCGACGCGTTGGTTGCCGGCGGTTATGCCGAGCAAGGCGTGGCCGGCGTCGTCACGGTGACGGCCAAGGGTCTGGAATACCTGCGCACACACGCGAGCTAGAGGCGTTTCAAGTGAAAACGAATCTCACACACTACCGCGTCCTTTCGCTCAAAAGATGAGCACAGAAACGTCCATCTACCGCCGGCACGCCGCTTTGGTTTACGCCGTCGCGGGTCCCACAGACCAAAGCAAGGCGGAGGAGCCGGTTACGCCGCCCGCACCGGTCGACTTCACCCGACGCCGCAAGGCATCACCCGTTGCGCGTCTGTTGCCGAGCACGCAGAAATGGCTCGACGCCTTGCCACGTCGGGTCCGGCCGCACTCGCTTTGCGAGTCGTACCCTCGCATCGCCAATCTCATCGCGGCGATGTGGGGAGACGCGGAAGGTCTGAAGGCGTACTTCGAAGAATTGCTCATCGATCGCCGAGGCAACCGAAGAGGCTTTACGCCCGAAGTTGCCAACGACTTGCGGGCGCTGCAGCTCTATCGCGCATCCCTGTAGCGTCCGATGAGCAGGCGCCGCCGCCGACAGCGCCACCTTTAAGGCATAGCCGGGTCGAAACGTTCTAGGAGCCTGTCGGGACCGATGCGTCCGCGGCTTCACCGACCGCGCTCGGGGCAGCGCTCGTACGATGCGCCTCCCGCTGCACTTCACCCTGCTTTTCCTTTGTGGCCCCCAGCCGCCCGCGCGCTGGACGAGCCATGGCGGTCAGCACCAGCGTCACCCGCAATCCAGGCTGATTGTCGCTGAATTCCAGCCGGCCGCCGTGCAGTCGTGCAACCGCAGCGACAAGACTCAGCCCCAGCCCGACGCCGGGCGTCCCGCGGCTCGCGTCGCCGCGGTAGAAGCGCTCGGTCACTTTCGGTTTTTCGTCATCGGAAATCCCCGGCCCGTGGTCCGAGACGACGATTTCGACAGCCCCGTTTGCATGTCGTGTCGCGATTGCGATCGTGCCGTCTCTGGGCCCAAACTTCAGCGCGTTCTCGATCAGGTTCGAGATCGCTTGCGAGAGCAGCAGCGGATCCCCGGCAACGGTTGGATCGCCGTCGCACTCGAACGCGAGGTTGACCCCCTTCAGTTCGGCGACCGGCTGATAGAACTCGGCGACGTCGCTTGCCACCTTCACCACATCAACGGGGATGAATCCCGAGCGCCGCGCGCCGGTATCGATCTCGGCCAGGCGCAGCAGCGCGTTGAAGACACCGATCACCCGGTCGACGTCAGCGACCGCGGCCTCGATTTCGGCGAAGGTCGTCTCGGTGTCGGGTCGCGCTACCGAGAGCTCCTCGAGCCGGGAGCGGAGCTCCGCCAGTGGCGTGCGCAGATCGTGCGCGATCGCGTTGGAGACGTTCCGGACGCCGTGGACGAGCTGCTCGATCTGATCGAGCATCCGGTTGACCGTCTGCGCGAGCTGGTCGAGCTCGTCCGATTCACCCCGCAGCGGCAGCCGATGCGACAGGTCGCCGTCGACGATGGCGCACGTCGTCTGCCGGATGCGATGTACTTCCGAGAGCAGCGTGCGCCGGATCAGCCATCCTCCGACTGCGCCAGCCACGGCGAGGATGCCCGCGGCGCCGGCGAGACCGTACAGAAACAGTGCCTCCAGCGGCCTGAACCGCGCGTTGTCGCGCCCGACGAGCAGATTGTAGCCACCGGGAAGCGTCGAACGCATGAGCAACGCCCGAATCGGGCGGGAACCGTCCGTGATCGTCAGCTTGTGCACACCTGGCGTGTCCGGCGCTTCCCGTGGCCAGGCCGCGAGATTGCCCGCGAGCGGCGAGAGCCTTTCGTCGGTGAACAGAATGATGCTGTAGGCGACGTGCTGATTCTTCACCCGCGCCGCGATCACTGCGGCGAGCACCTCGGGTCCCTGGTTGTCGAAGATTTCCGTCAGACCCTGCACATCCTCGCGCAGCAACTCGGTCCGGACCTGCTCGACGTTCTGGCGCCAGGTGTACCAGAGCGGCGCGGCGAACAACGCGAGCACGGTGATACTGAGCGCGATGTAACCGAGCGCGACTCGGAATGCGGAAGAACGCAGAACTCTAGTCATTCGCGCTCAGCATGTAACCGGCATTGCGAATCGTCTTGAGCAGCGGCCGCTCGGCGCCGGCGTCGATCTTCTGGCGCAATTTGCTGACATGAACATCGACGACGTTGGTCTGCGGATCGAAGTGATAGTCCCACACGCCCTCCAGAAGCATGGTGCGCGTCACCACCTGATCGGCATGGCGCATCAGATACTCGAGCAGCTTGAACTCGCGCGGCTGCAGCGTCACGGTCTTTCCCGAACGCGTCACTTTCCGTGAGAGCAGATCCATCGTCAGTTCACCGACGGAGAGCGTCGTGACGGAATTGCCGCCGTTGGCGCGACGGACCAGCGCGTCGAGACGGGCCAGCAGCTCGCCGAAGGCGAAGGGCTTGACGAGATAGTCGTCGCCGCCGCTCTGCAGCCCGCGGATGCGCTCGTCGACGTCGGAGAGCGCGCTCAGGATCAGGATCGGCGTTCGGCTGCCGGTCCTGCGCAACGCGGCGATGATCCCAAGCCCGTCGATATCTCCGGGCAGCATGCGGTCCATCACGATCGCGTCGTAGGACTCGCCGGCAGCGAGAAACATGCCGTCGCGCCCGTTATCGGCGTGATCGATGGTATACCCGGCCTCGGTCAGACCTTTTCTGACGAAGCTCGAAACGCGCTCGTTATCCTCGACCAGCAAGACTTTCATGGTGTTTTCGCCCCTTCCCGGCGCGAAAGGGTCATGCGGAAACCGGTCCGCAGGCCCCGTCGGGAAGACACGCGACGCGGCGCCGAGTTCACCTCTCGCGGCGGGAGCGGGGGACGGGCCCCGCTTCCCCCGCGCTGCGCGCCTCGCTACTGCGTGGCCGTGGTGGGGTTCCGGTGGAAAAGATTGGCGAAGCGCTGTCCGAACGGTTGTTGCGCGACGGGCGCTTGCTCTTCCGACGCCACCGCCGTGCCCGGGGCGCCCTGAAGCTGCCAGGCGGACCCGTCCGACGACAAGGCCTGCAATTCACGCTCGCTCAGGCCGTTCGGGTGAGTTTCCTTGAAGCTCGGATCCGCGGGCGCGTTGGCCGTCGACGGATGGGTCATGTGCCAGTTCTCGCCCGGCGCCGAATATGACTGGAACACGCGTTCCGGCAGTCCGTTCGGATTGGCCTGGCGCCATTCCGAAGGCGCGGTGTTGAAGGATGGGTTGGTGACGGCGGGCAGGTTGGCCCCGCCATTGAAGCCCGCGTAGGACTCGCCGGTGAACGGGTTCATGCTGCTGTCGTCCGCGCGCGCGGCGCCGGTCGCGCCTAAGGTCAGCGCTGCGGCGAGAACAAGCCTCTTCAATAGAGGGTGGAATGTGCCGATCATGACTGCTCCTTTGCTATTGAACATGCGATAGGCGGAACGCATCGAAAACCCGATACGCGCGCCAGTGCTCACTATGGCGTACGACGGGTTGACCGGGCGTTGGCGGCGGATTAAGTGGCGTTAATCCAGCTGGAACCGTATCGGCGTCATGCCGGATTGACCTGCCGATATTCCAACGTCGCGCGGTATACGCCTCGCGAATCCCATCTTGAATCGGCCCGGCCATGCGGTTATGATCCATGATGTTGTTCGGGGATTATCAGCAGACTCCCCGCCGAAGACGCCTTCCGGCGTCCAAGTTCTGCTCCTGGTTCGGGCGCGTTTCGCCCGGGAGGAGTATGCCTTGGCCGCCATCGCTGGAATCCACGCATCAAACCATCCGCCGCGAGCGATGTGGCCGTGCGTCGTCATGGTCCTCTCCTTCCGGGTCATCGCCCTTCTCGGTTGCACCCTGATCGGAGGAGTTGTCATGGCAGAGACCATCCATTTCGATGCCGACACCGCGGGCGCGTTGCCCTCGGGCTGGATCGCTGGCGTGACCGGCCGCGGCTCGCACCGCTGGACGATCGAAGCTGATGCGAGTGCGCCGTCAAAGCCGAATGTCCTGAAGCAGAGTGCTCGAGGCGATTTTCCCTGGTGCGTCGTGCGCGACGCGCGCCTTGCCGACGGCTTTGTCGAGGTGAAGTTCAAGCCGCTCTCGGGCAAAGATGACCAGGCCGGCGGTCTCGTCTGGCGCTGGAAGGATGGTGACACCTACTACGTTGCTCGTGCCAACGCGCTGGAGAACAACGTCTCGCTCTATTACACGCAGAACGGCCGACGCAACACGATCAAGTACGTCACCGCGCCAGTTGCAGCCGGACAGTGGCACACGCTGCGCGTCGAGTTCGCGGGCAAGCGAATCCTTGTCGCGCTCGACGGCAAGCCTTACATCGAGCTCGACGACGAGCACCTCTCGGGATCGGGCGCCGTTGGCGTCTGGACCAAGGCCGACAGCGTCACTGTGTTCGACGACTTCGCGTACGGGCCATGAGCGTGCGCCATGAGCGTGCGATGAGCGTATCGCGCGTTAAGACACTGCTCTGGGCCCGCGGCTTGAGGGCGTTTGCCGACGGCTACGTCAGCCTCCTGCTGCCGATCTATCTGATCGGGCTGGGGCTGACACCGTTTCAGGTCGGCGTGATCGCCACCGCGACCCTGCTGGGCTCGGGTGCGTTGACGCTGCTGGTCGGGTGGCGCGCCAATCGTTTCGATTCGCGTGCACTGCTGCTCGCGGCGGCGGTTCTGATGTGCGCGACCGGGCTCGGCTTTGCGACCGTGACCTCGTTCTGGCCACTGGTCGTGATTGCCGTCGTCGGCACGCTCAATCCGTCGAGCGGCGACGTCAGCGTCTTTCTTCCGCTGGAGCACGCAGTTCTGGCCCGCGTCGTCGCCGACCGTGAGCGCACGGCGACCTTCGCGCGCTACAGCCTGGTCGGTGCGCTTGCCGGCGCCCTCGGCGCGATCTTCGCCGGGGTGCCCGAGCTTCTGGCCGCCGCGCTCAAGGTCGATGTACAGGGGCTCTACCCATGGATGTTCGCGCTCTATGCAGGCCTCGGACTGACTTCCGGCCTGATCTATCGCAAGCTCCCCGTTGCGACGGTTCACACCGACGTCCGCGCGGCGCCGCTCAAGGAATCGAAGCGCATCGTCTATGCGCTCGCGGCATTGTTCAGTCTCGACGCGTTCGGCGGCGGGTTCATCGTCCAGTCGCTGCTGGCGCTGTGGCTGTTCGAGAAGTTCCAGCTCTCCACCGCTGTCGCTGGGACGATCTTCTTCTGGACGGGCGTGCTTTCGGCGTTTTCCTATCTGGTCGCCGCGCGCATCGCACATCGCATCGGCCTGGTCAACACGATGGTGTTCACGCATCTGCCGTCGAGCGTATTGCTGCTGCTGATTCCACTCGCGTCCGATCTCGGCTGGGTCGTCGCGCTGCTTCTCGTACGGAGTGCTCTTTCGCAGATGGACGTTCCCACGCGCAGCTCGTACGTGATGGCGGTGGTCTCGCCCGCCGAGCGCGCAGCGGCGGCAGGAATCACGTCGGTGCCACGCAGCCTCGCCTCGGCGGTGAGTCCGCTCATCGCCGGCTACCTGCTCGGCCTGTCGACGTTCGGCTGGCCGCTCATTGTCGCGGGCGCTCTCAAGATCGCCTATGACCTGATGCTCCTTGCGACTTTCCGTGCGGTCCGCCCGCCCGAGGAAGCGGCACTCCCGCCGTGATCTGAGAGGACCCCTCGGGCCGAGGCCGCATAAGCGCAAATGCGCGGCATGTGTCGGCAAACGGCACATGCGGCAGTCCCCGTCATTTCGCTGTCGCCGTGCTCGCGGGCAATGTAGGGGATTTGTCGGCCTGCACGTACGCTACAACCGATCGATTGGCACGCTGCCACGGGCGTGCAATTTGATCGGGCACAACATTCGCCGATGTCGCGGCCACCTCCCCCATCCTGGGCACGCCTTTTGCTGAAGATGGCTGCCATGTTGAATATCAGAGGCCTTCGGAGTGGCCGATCGGCTCGGCTGGCGTCGCTCGGGCGACACCTGTCGCGATCGACGCTCGCCACCAAGACGTCGACCGCGACTTCCCTGCTTTTCCTCGTGGCGATTCTGGCCGTCGGAACGACCGCGCTCTATTCGTTTCGCAGCAAGTTACTGGACGTCATGGTGGCGGATCAGGACAGGCTGCTCCAGCGTGTTGCCGATAGCCAGGAGCAGAAGCTCCTCTCCCTGCAAAAGGCGCTGATCCAGAGCGCGAGCGAAATTCGCGATGCCGACATCGCCTCGTCGGACGCCGCCCAGCGCTATCTCGACACCAACACCGGCCTCTACGCAGGATTCGACCGCTCAACATTCCTGTTCTCCGACAAGGGCATCCTCCTTGCCGAGCGCCCCTACCGACCGAACCGCCGCGGCGACAACGCGTCGTGGCGGCCATACATCCGCGACACCATCGGCACCCAGCGATCGATCATTTCGGAACCGTTCCTCACCAACGTCGGCGACGGGAATATGGTGCTGGTGATGACCACACCCGCGTTCGCGAAGGATGGCCGCTTCATCGCGATTCTGACGGGCAGCATCGGCCTCACCAATCCGGGACTGCTCGGCAATGTCGCCAAGACGGTGATCGGCAAGACCGGGTACATCTTCATCGTCAGCGCCGACGGCAAGCTCATCATGCATCCGGATCGGACGCGCCTGTCGAGACCGGCTTACGCTGCAGCAGCCAACCCGCTGTTCGATCGCGCGATCCGGGGTTTCGAGGGTACCGAGCCAGCGCTGGACCCGGATGGGCGCGAAGCACTCATCTCCTACAAGAGCGTGCCGTCGTCGAACTGGATCGTTGCAGCCGTCTACCCGAAGGACGAGGCCTTCGCCGCGGTCAACGAGCTCGTCTGGCGCTTCGTCGCGTTCCTTCTCGTCGCCAGCGTGGTCATGGTCATAGCGGTCTGGCTTCTGACCCGGTTCTTGATGCAGCCGCTCGTGTCGCTCACTCGCCACCTGGCGAGGTACACCGATACCGAGGAGCGGCTGGCCCCGCTGGGTAGCGACAACAAGCACGCCAGCGGCGAGATCCGTGCGCTGACCACGACCTTCAACCGCCTGACCGGCCGGCTGCACGAACGGGAAGATGCGCTGATCGAGACCATGCGGAGCCACAAGCTCATCACCGAGAACTCGACCGACCTGATCACCAAGCACACACCGGAAGGCGCCATTACCTACGCGTCGCCCGTTTCAGAAAGCGTTCTCGGGTTGGCGCACACGGAGTTGATCGGACATTCGCTGCTGGAGTTCGTACACCCCGAAGATTACGAAGTCGTCCGGGTCGCCTTCGGCTTCGCGGCCCAGGGCCAGTCCCAACCAACGGTCATCTATCGCACGCGTCGTCGAGACCAGAATTACGTATGGTTCGAAACGACGCTGCGCCTGATGAAGGGCATAAGCACCGAGAAAACGCCCGAGATTCTGTGTATTTCGCGCGATATCAGCGAGCGCAAGCGCATGGAGGGGCGTCTGCACGAGCTGGCGCGGACCGATCATCTAACCGACATCGCGAACCGGGTTCTGCTCTCCGAGCGGTTCGCGCTCGGCCTCACGCGGGCGCGCCGTGAAGGCTCGTTGCTGGCGATGTTGATGATCGACATCGACCGCTTCAAGAACATCAATGACTCGCTCGGACACAGCGTCGGCGACGCGTTGCTCAAGCTCGTCGCGGCACGGCTCAGCTCATGCATCCGGGAGGACGACACGCTTGCGCGCTGGGGTGGCGACGAATTTGTGCTGTTGCTGCCCGGACTGATCGATTCCGACACTGCGGCCACCGTAGCGGAGCGCTGCATCAACTCTCTCAAGGAACCTTTCGTCGTCGATGGACAAGGCCTGCGCGTCACCGCATCGATTGGGGTCAGCGTTGCGCAGGACTCGGCTGCCGACTCGGAGACGATGCTCAGCAACGCCGATACCGCGATGTATCGAGCGAAGGCGCGCGGCGGCAATTGCATGATCATGTACACGGCGCAAATGAGCGAGGGCGCGCGCAGCAGACTGTCGATGGAAAACGCGCTGTTCCACGCGATCGAGCGGCACGAGCTGCTGCTGCACTATCAGCCGCTGATCTCGACTCGAACCGGTCGTCTGGCGGGCGTCGAGGCGCTTATCCGGTGGAAGCACCCGGAGCGCGGGCTCGTCTCACCGGCCGAATTCATTCCCATTGCCGAGGAAACTGGACAGATCGGCGCGATCGGCGAATGGGTGCTGCGAACCGCCTGCACCCAGATGGATTCGTGGTATCGCCGGGGACTGCCGCGCATCGCGATATCCGTCAACGTCTCGAGCCGCCAGTTCCGGCAGGACAGTCTCGCCAACACGGTCAAGGCCGTGCTCGACGAAACCCACTTCGATCCCAAGCTCCTGGAGCTGGAACTGACCGAATCGTTGCTGATGGACGACATCGAGCGCAGCCGGACGATTCTCGCCGAGCTGAAGTCGCTCGGCGTCTCGGTTGCGCTCGACGATTTCGGCACCGGCTACTCGTCGCTGAGCTATCTCAAGGGCTTCCAGCTCGACACGCTCAAGATCGATCGCGCGTTCACCGCCGAGCTCATGACCAGCGAGACGAACGCATCGATCGTCCGTGCGACGATCGGGCTCGCCAAGGGGTTGCGTCTTCGGACCGTCGCCGAAGGCGTGGAGACGCGGGCACAGGCCGACTTCCTGGCGAGGCAGGGTTGCGACGTTCTGCAGGGGTTCCTGTTCGCCCGGCCCATGGAGCCGGACGCGTTCCTGTCCTTCGCGCTCGCCTCGCACACCTATCTGCTCTCGCGGCCGCCGCACGAGGAACACGAAAAGCTCGGCGTCACGCGTTAGATCAAGCGGCAACGACCCCCAGCGCGCGCCGCGCGATGTCAAGTTGTTCGGTGGCGTGCCGCACCGCATCGCAGCCTGCCGTAGGCGCCATCGCCGAGCGGCCTGAATAAGACAGCATCGCGCCCGGCGGCGCAGCGGCTTCGAGCTGCTCGCGCAGCAGATACCACGCGCCGTGATTCTTGGCCTCCTCCTGCGCCCATACGACCTCGCGCAGCCGGCGAAACCGTCCCAGCGTCTGCCGCAGAGCTTCGCCCGGAATCGGATAGAGCTGCTCCAACCTGAGGATGGGAACGTGCTTCAGGCCGGCCTCGAGCCGCAAGCTCGCGATATCGTAGTAAAGCTTGCCACTGGTGACGACCACGCGTGTGACCGCCTCCGCATCGATCTCGCTGCCCTCGCCGAGCAACGGCTGGAACGCGCCGTCGGCCAGTTCGGCGAAGCGCGAAAACGACGCCTGCTGGGCGTAGAGCGACCACTTCGGCGTCATCACGATGAGCGGCTTGCGCCGAGCCGTGAGCGCCTGGCGGCGCAGCAGGTGATAGAGCTGCGCGGCGGTCGACGGCATCGCGACCTGGAGATTATCGTCGGCGCAGAGCTGCAGGAACCGACCGAGATACGCGCTGGAATGCTCCGACCCGGTGCCCTCGTAGCCATGCGGGAGCAAGGCGACCAACCCGCTCTGGTAACCCCACTTGGCCTCGCCCGTTGCGATGAACTGGTCGATGATCACCTGCGCGTTGTTAACGAAGTCGCCGAACTGCGCTTCCCAGAGCACGAGATCGCGGCCGCCGCGGAGCGTGTAGCCGTATTCGAAACCGAGGACGGCTTCCTCCGACAGCACCGATTCGAAGATTGAAAAGTGCCCCTGTCCCGGCGCGATGTGGCGCAGCGGAACGTAGAGGTTTTGCCAGTCGATCTCTGCAGCCTGGTCGTGCCATACGTGCTGCCGATGAAAAAAACTTCCCCGACCGACGTCGAGACCCGTCAACCTGACGTTGAATCCATTCGCCAGCAGACTGCCATAGGCGAGGTTTTCGGCGAGATGCCAATCGACCGGACCATCCTCGTCGACCGCCTTGCGCCATCCGTCGAGCAGTGCCTGGATCCCGGCGTGCAAGGCGAACCCTCGAGGGACAGCCATAATGTGGTGAGCGATGTTGCGCAGTTCCGCCGCCGGAACGGCGGTATGGACGGGCCCGCCGTCTTGCCCCGCTCGCCGACTCGTCGCTGCCGTCGTCCTTGCCGGTAGCGGGGTTGACCCCGCCGCCGACAACGCGGACAGCGCACCGGCCTTGAGGTCATCGAGCGCCCGCGCGCCGTCGACGCCGCGCGATGCGAGCTCGGCGGCGTAGAGGTCGACGACGCTTCGATGATTCCGGATCTTCCTCTGCGTCGCCGGCCGGGTCATGGTCGGGTCGTCGCCGCCGAAGTGCCCAGGACGTCGGTAGCTGACGTGGTCGACGACGACGTCGGCGCCGAAGCGCACCCGGAATTCCGTCGCCACCCGCGCGGCCGCCACGACCGCTTCCGGATCGTCTCCGTTGACGTGCAGGATCGGAGCGTCGAAGGCGCGTGCGACATCGGCGCAATACAGCGTCGATCGCTGGTCCCGAGGATGCGACACCGTCGAGCCGATCTGATTGTTCAGGATGAGATGCAGCGTTCCGCCGACCCCGTAGCCACGCGTCTGCGCCAGGTTGAGTGTTTCGGCCACTATGCCTTGGCCGGAGAACGAGGCGTCGCCGTGAACAAGAACGGGCAGCACCTTTCGGCTGGAACCGTCCGCCTTGCGATCCTGCAG
The DNA here is from genome assembly GCA_005888865.1 of Betaproteobacteria bacterium. Lineage (GTDB taxonomy): Bacteria > Pseudomonadota > Gammaproteobacteria > Burkholderiales > Casimicrobiaceae > PALSA-1003. The sequence continues at coordinate 25,580 of VBCL01000119.1, forward strand.
TGCGCGGCTCATGCCGCAGACCACCGGCGAGACCGCCTCCAGGTGCGATGGGTTATGGAGCAGCACGAGCTCGATTTCGCCGTCGCCGGTTCGCTTCCGCATCGAACAGCCCAGGTGATCCTTGAGATCCTCCGCAGCCAACGAGGGATCCGGTCGCCCTGAGAAAAGCGAAAAGAGTCGCGCGGGTGGAAGCTCGAAAACATTCGCGACGACGTTCAACCGGCCGCGATGCGGCATACCCAACACCAGCTCTTCGACACCTTGCTCCGCGGCGGTCTCGACGACCGCCTCGAGCAGCGGCACGAAGCTCTCGCTTCCTTCGAGGCTGTATTGCTTGTGCTTCGGATACGTGGCGCGCTGGTAGTGCTCGAAGGCTTCGGCGGCGACGAGCGAGGCGAGCACACGCATGGCTTCGGCGTCGCTCAATCGCGCCGTCCCGCCCAACGCCTCCATCCGCGCCCACAACCATCGCTGCTGTTCCTCGGCACGCACGTGCCCGCACTCGAGCGTGAGCGAACCGCAGTAGCTCGCCTGCAGGCGAGCGAGCAACTCCGACAGCGTGCAGGTTGTCGCGCTGCCAGCAAGCTCGATTGGATACGCGAGCGAATCGTCGAGCAGAAGCCCGTAGTACCGCGGATCCAACTCGGCGATGCGCGAGAAATGCGCGGATCTCGCCGCCAGCGGATCGATCGACGCCGCGCGATATCCATGGGCGCGGTAGCCCGCGACCAGCGCTGCGGCCGCGTAAGCGAATTCGTCGTGCTCCGTCCCGGCCAGCGGCAGATTCGCTCGCTTGGGGAATTCCGGCAGCGGTTCGGGCACGGGCGAGAGCGGGCGCATAAGCGGCATCAGGGCCTCCGGGGAACGCAGCCAGCGCGCACGGGGCGCAGCATGGGAAACGCACTATTCAAGGTGGTCCTCGCGCGTTTGTAGTCAGCAAACGAGGGGGAAATCACCGGACGTGTTCGGTGACGCTTCGTGGATACCTGGCCGTCTGGCAGCCTTGTTTCCCTCTGCGCAACGGTCACGGCCGTAATATCTACCACCACTTGGACAGGGGCAACCTTTTTTAGTAAGTAGGCTACAATCTATCCAAGGAAGAACAGCCGGCTTTGATCCAGATCAAACTGGATCGACCGAGAAATCGAGACGGAGGGTCCCCCGGCGGAGAGCGCGCCCTCCGCAACAAAGAGGTTTCTTACAGGCGGTGTGCGCGGTCGCCGTCCCGGAAGCCGATGAGGTCCGGCTCGATGCCGCGCGTCAAGGCCAGCACCTTGATGAGCTCGCCCATCTCCGCAGGCGAGGTGAGTTTCTGCACGGCGTTGGCGGCGCGCAGGTACGCGGCCGATTGCGGATCGCCTCGAGCGCCCAACGCGTCGAGCACGCCGCAATTGACGAGAAACTGGGCCTGCGTGGCAAAGCCGGCAACCGTCAAGCCCGAAGCCACGCCGGCGCGCGCCATGGCGCTGAAGTCGACGTGCGCGGTCAGGTCGGCCAGGCCGGGACGGAACAACGGATCGGTAAGCGCCCGGTGACGATAGTGAACCATGAGCGTTCCCTGATCGCGTTGCGGGTGGTAGTACTCGGCCGCAGGAAAGCCATAGTCGATGAGCAGCATGATGCCTTGCTCGCAGCGTTGCGCGAGGCTCGCCACCAGCGCTTCGGCAACCGGGTTCAGCTCCGAGACGTAATCGCCGACCGCGGGAAAGCGCGTTCGCGCCCGCTCGTGCAGGCCGACCGAGGCGAGCGCGCGATCGGCGAGGGTCAGGTCGCCGGCGGCATCGAAGGTCACGCCGCGTTCGAGCACGTCGCTCCCCCGCCGGACGATGAGATGCACAGGAAGCGCGTCGAGCACTTCGTTGACGATGATGGCACCGCGCCAGCATTCCGGGAGCCTGTCGATCCATTCGACCCGGGCCCGATGATCGGGCAGCGCGGCCGAGATATGTTCGCGCTGCCGCTCGCGCAGCTCGGGGCTAACCTCGAGCAGCCGATAGCGCGCGGGCAAGGCATTCTGCTCCGCGAGTGCTGCGAGCACGTCCACGCAAAGACGTCCCGAGCCCGGGCCCAGCTCGATGATCTCGGAATCCCGAATCTCCGCGATCACCTGCGCAAGCTGGCGCGCCAGCGTCTGCCCGAACAACGGGGTAAGCTCGGGCGCGGTCACGAAATCGCCTTCAGCGCCGAACTTGCGCGCTCCGGCGGCGTAATAGCCAAGGCCCGGCGCGTAGAGGACCGCGTTCATGTAATCGGCGAACGGGATCCAGCCGCCGGCTTCGGCGATTTCGCGCCTGAGATAGGCGAGCACCCGTTCACCGTGCAGGCGTTCATCCGCCGACGGTGGCGGCGGGCCGCCGGACGCATCGGGTGGAGCCGGGAACATCGATGTGCTAGATTGGCAGGTCCAGGGGAGTGTAGCCGGAGCGCTGCGTGCAAGGCAAAGTCGTGCTGATCACGGGAGGGGCCAAGCGCGTCGGGGCCACGATCTGCCGTCGCTTGCATGCGGCTGGCGCCAACCTGATGCTGCACTATCGCGCCTCCGCCGGAGAGGCGCGACTCCTTCAAGCCGAGCTCAATCACCAGCGCAGGGACTCGGTCGCGCTGATCCAGGCGGATCTGCTCGATCTCGGCAAGCTGCCGTCGCTGATCGACCAGACGGTGCAGACCTTCGGCCGCCTCGACGCGCTCATCAACAACGCCGCGACGTTCTATCAGACGCCCGTCGGTGAGATCACCGCCGAGGACTGGGAGAACCTGATCGGCGCCGATCTGCGCGCGCCTCTTTTCATCGCCCAGGCCGCGGCACCCGCGCTCAGGAAGTCGCAGGGCGCGATCATCAACATCACCGATATCCACGCCGAGCGGCCGCTCAAGAACTACGTCCTCTACAGCATCGCCAAGGCCGGGCTGGTCGGGCTCACCCGCTCGCTGGCGCGCGAGCTCGCGCCGGAGGTCCGCGTCAATGCCGTGGCACCCGGGCCGATTCTCTGGCCCGACGACGACGCCTTCGACGAGCTGTCGCGGCAACGGATCATTTCGCACACTCCGCTCAAGCGCGAGGGCACCCCGGACGACATCGCCAAGGCGGTGCTCTTCCTGCTCGTCGAAGCCACCTACGTCACCGGCGAGACCATCAACGTCGATGGCGGGAGACACGTAGCGCTGTGAGCAGCGAGAGGGGACCCGCGAATGAAATGAGCGGGGGTCGAGCGGGAGCGAGTGGCGGCGTGGGCCCGCAGCGAGGGCCCCCACGCGAAGCGTGGGGATCGCGCGAGGCGAATCGCCGCAGCGACCGACGCGCAACGTAGCGTTCCGCTGCTCGCGCGCAAAGAGGTCAGCGCTGGGCGCCGACACGCAAGCTCCCACGAACTATGCGGGCGCAAGGAGGCGGCGCTATAGGGACGGCGCTCGATCTATCGCGTCACGCCTCGGGCCCCGCGGCGCTCATCACCGGAGTGCGCCGGCGCTTCGCGACCAACCTCACCAGCCGTTCGAGATACGGATCGACAATGCCGTGCGTAACCAGGGCGATGCGCGTGCGCTCGAGATAATCCGCCGAAGAGCCGAACGCGCCGCAGGCGGTAGCGATGACGTCGGCCTGCTCGCTCAAGCTGAGCTTGCCGGCGTATTGCCGGTGGGCGCGATCGACGACGAAGGCGAGCGCGACCAGCAGCTTGCCCGCGCTGCGCAAGTTCACCCATAGAGGGTGGTAGGCGCCGAGCACCATTTCCCGCCGCCACAAGAGCTCGAGTTCCGCGTGCGCGCTGCGCGCCGGCAGCCGATAGGCAACGCCCTGGCAGGAACCGCCGCGATCCAGCCCCAACACGAGCCCGGGTTGATTGCAGGTGCCGCGCGAGGCGAGCGACCAGAGGCAGAACCGTCGGTGACGCCCGCTCAAGGTCGCCGGCCGCGCATCCTCGAACGGGAACAGCGGATTCCACAACAGCGATCCGTACGCAAACACCCACCACTCGGAGGCCGCCGGCTTGACCTCCAGCGTCGCGGCGAGCGAAGAGGCGAGCTGCTCGTCGGTGAGCGGATGGCGCGGATCGACCGCCTCCATGTACACCGCGCGCATGCGGCCTTCCTCGAGGTCTCGGCGCGAGAGCGTCATGGCTCCAGTTTCCCTTCGCGTACGAGCTTCTGCAACTCGACCTTCTCCCGCCGGCGCTTGGCGGCCGTGGTTTTGCCGTGCGCGCCACCCTTGGCGAGCAGCGGCGAGCGCGCAACCGGATTGCGCGGCTTGGGTGGGGGATGCTTTTTGGCCCGCTTCAAGCCGGACCTGTGAGCGGAACGGCCGCCGGCTGCGCCCCGCGGGGCGGATCGTCGCGCAGGAAGATTGCCTGCAGATCGTTGAGAAAGCGCCGCCCCAATGGCGTCGGCTTGATGCGCTCATGATCGCGGACGAGGAGCCCGCGCTGTTCCGCCTCGTCGAGCTCCTTGCGCACGATCGTCGGCGGAAACCCGGTGCGCTCGGCAAAAAGCGCCAGGGGTACGCCGTCGGTCAGCCGCAGAGCGTTGAGCATGAACTCGAAGCCGATCTCGCCGCGGGTGACTTCGCGCTCTTCGAGCAGCGGTTCGCCGCGCGCCATGCGCTCGAGATATTGCTGCGGCTGCTTGTGACGGACCTGGCGCACGATGCGTTCCGGGAACGACAGCTTGGAGTGCGCGCCGGCGCCGATGCCGAGATAATCGCCGAACCGCCAGTAATTGAGGTTGTGCCGGGATTCGCGGCCGGGTTTTGCGAACGCCGAGGTTTCGTAGTGCCCATATCCGGCGTCGGTCAGCGCGGATTCGACCGCGTCGGCAATGTCGGCCGCCTCATCCTCGTCGGGCAGCCGCGGCGGGTGACGGTGGAAGAGCGTATTTGGCTCGATGGTCAGATGGTAAAAAGAAAGATGCGGAGTCGCAAAAGCGAGCGCCTCGGCGACGTCGGCACGGGCTTCTTTCACCGTCTGCCCGGGTAGCGCGTACATGAGATCGAGATTGACGTTGCCGAAGATCTCGACCGCTGCGGCCGCCGCAATCCTGGCCTCGCGCTCGTCGTGCACCCGCCCGAGCGCACTCAAATGAACGGGGTTGAAGCTCTGCACGCCCAGCGACAGGCGATTGACGCCCGCAGCCCTGAAGCCGGCGAATTTCGCCTGTTCGAAGGTTCCAGGATTCGCCTCCAGTGTGATTTCCGCGTCCGGCGCCACTGTCACCCTCGCGCGAACCGCGGCGAGGATGCGATCGATCGCTTCGGGCGAGAACAGGCTGGGGGTCCCGCCGCCCAGGAACACCGACCCGATGCGACGGCCCCAGATCGACGGCAGCGCGAACTCGAGATCGGCGATCAACGCCTCGACGTATTGCGCCTCCGGAACCTCGCCTCGCTTCTCGTGCGAGTTGAAGTCGCAATACGGGCACTTGCGGATGCACCAGGGAATGTGAATGTACAGCGCGAGCGGCGGCGGCGCCGCGAAGTGCGGCGTCGAAGGCGGCGCGATCGAAGTGGTCGTCAGCGCCACCGGCTACGTTTCCTGTCCAAGCCGCGCGATAAGTGCCCGCATCGCCTTGCCCCGATGCGACCGCGCGTTTTTCTGCTCCGGAGGCAGCTCGGCGCCGGTCAGTCCGCTTTCGAGGTCGAGGAAGAAGGGATCGTAGCCGAAGCCACCGCTGCCGCGAGGGGCATCGATGATCGTGCCGTCCCAGCGCCCCTCGGCGAGGATCGGCGCCGGGTCTTCGCCGTGGCGCATGAGCGCCAGTACGCAGTAGTAGTGCGCGCGCCGATCGTCGATGCCGGCCAGATCCGCGATCAGCTTTTCATTGTTGCGCCGGTCCGATCGGGGCTCGCCGGCATAGCGCGCCGACTGCACGCCGGGCACACCGGAGAGCGCCGCGACGCACACGCCGGAGTCGTCCGCGAGCGCGGGCAGCCTGGAGATGCGGCTCGCGTGGCGAGCCTTGGCCAGCGCGTTCTCGACGAACGTCGGGTGCGGCTCGTCGGTTTCCGCGATCCCGAGCTCGCCTTGCGCGACGACCTCGATTCCGAGCGGCTCGAGCAGTCGCCGGAATTCGCGCAGCTTCCCATCGTTGCCGGAAGCGAGCACCAGACGCGACAACGCAGCCATGCGATGCGTCCCCCTCACCCTCCCCTCTTCCCCGCACGCGGGAGAGAGGGTGCGCAAGCGAAGTGCAGCGCGGGTGAGGGAATCATTACGTTTCCTGCGCGAGCGAGCGCTTCTGAGCCGCGATCAGCTCGCGAATGCCGCCCTCGGCGAGCGAGACGAGTCTGTCCATCTCGCCACGCGTGAACGGCGAGCCTTCCGCAGTGCCCTGAACTTCGACGAATCCTCCGCGTCCGGTCATGACGACGTTCATGTCCGTATCGCAGCCCGAGTCCTCGGCATAATCGAGATCGAGCGCGGCAACGCCGTCGACCACGCCCACCGACACCGCGGCGACAAAGTCGGTGAGAGGCTCGCCGAGGACGAGGCCTTGCGCCCTGCACCACGCGATCGCGTCGTGAAGCGCCACGCACGCGCCGGTGATCGACGCGCAGCGCGTGCCGCCATCGGCTTGGATCACGTCGCAATCGATGCGCAGTGTGCGTTCGCCGAGCGCCTTGAGATCGGTGATCGCGCGCAAGCTCCTGCCGATCAGACGTTGAATCTCCTGCGTGCGGCCGGACTGCCGGCCTTCCGCCGCCTCGCGCCGCGTGCGGGTGTTGGTCGCGCGGGGCAGCATGCCGTACTCGGCGGTGATCCAGCCCTGCCCACGACCCCTGAGGAACGGCGGCACGTCGGGCTCGACACTGACGGTGCACATCACGCGGGTTTCGCCGCACTCGATCAGCACGGAACCCTCGGGATGACGCGTGTAATGACGACTGATGCGCACCGGTCGCAGCTCGTCGGTGCGGCGGCCGGAGGCGCGTGCGCTTGTTTTCTCGCTCATGGAAGAAGAATTATAGCGGCGCGTCCGGGAGAACCGTCAGCGGACGTGCTTGTGCCACCAGGCTGCTGTCGCGAGCAAGCCCTGATCCAGCGTGAACGGTGGCGCCCAGCCCGTAAGGCCGCGAAAGCGCAGCGCGTCGACTTCGAGTGAATCCAGCAGCCGCGCCGCGTCGCCGCGCCGGCCGATAATCGTCGCGGCTCCGCGCAGGAAGGACGGCGGCAGCGCGAACAGGCGCGGCTCGACTGAAAGCGCACGGGCGAGCTTGACGACGAGCTCGGGCGTAGAGATGGTTTCCGCGTCGGCAATGGGAAGCGCGTCCCCGCGCGGCGCCGGCGCCTTCAGCGCCGCCTCGATCGCGGTCACGGCGTTGCCGACATAAAGGAGACTTCTGCGGTTGACGATGCCGGCGAGAGGCAAGCGCCGCTTTGCCGCAACGCTTGCCAGGAGGGTGACGAAGTTGCCCTTCACGCCAGGACCGTAGGTGAGCGGCAGCCGCAGGATCACGGTCTCGATCCCGCGCGCGGCCGCGATCTCGCGCAACACGTTCTCGGCCTCGGCCTTGCTGCGCGCGTACGCGTCCTGCGGTGCGGACGGGTCGCCCGCGCGAAATGGCCGGCCCGGTTCGCTGGCTTCGCCGTAGACCTTGACCGTGCTCGCGAACACGATGCGACGCACGCCCGCGCGCGCCGCCGCGTCGGCCAGACGGCGGGTAACGTGGACGTTGGCGACGACGTACGGCGTCGGCGCATCGGCATCGGGACCGATGCGGTGCGCGCGTCCCGCGAGATGGACAACGGCTTCGACGCCGCCCAGGACTTCGTGCCAGTCGACAGCGGCGAAATCGCCGAGGGCGACGTAGGCAGGGCGCTTCGCGTCCTCGGGGGCGAGTGCGCGCACGGCCGCGACGTGCGGGGCGCCGGCTTTAGCAAGATGAGCGCAGAACGCGCGACCGATGAAGCCGCCGGCGCCGGTCACCAGGACCTTGCCACCCCGGGGTTGCGCTACACCCATTTCCAGCCATGCTTGCGATAGAAACGGACCGCGCTCCTCGCGAAGTGGGCGAGGTGCCGCGCTCCTTTGCGCGCCGCGCCGCCGCCGTGATGCACGATCTTCACCGAGGGCACGTACGCGCTCCCTGTGATACGGTTCAGGCGCACGCTCCAGTCGAAGTCCTCGAAGTAGAGGAAATATGCCGGATCGAAGCCACCGCTGGCGTCGACGGGCTTGCGGCGCGCCAGCATGAAACAGCCGCTCAGCAATGGCACTGGCGACACGAAGCCGTCGCCGCTCACTGCTTCGATCGCGTCGCGCATCTCGTAGCGATCGAGGCGCGCCCGGCACCAGCGCCGCAGCGCCGCGGGCGCGAACGCTCGCAGCGCGAGGTCGAGCACCGCAGGATAGCGCTTGCAGGTGAATTCGCGTTCGCCGTGGGCGCCGGACACGGCGGGAGCGAGCACTCCGATTTCCGGATGCGCGTCGAGAAAGCGCATGCCCGCGACCAGCGCATCGGGCGCAAGCTCGACGTCGGGATTGAGCACCAGATGATAGTGCGTGTTGCCGCCGTGCATGACCAGGTTGTGGGCGCGGCCGTAGCCGATGTTGGTGTGACGGTGGAGATAGTTCATGGTCCAGCCCGAACCCCGGAAGCGCGACTCGCCGAGATGGACCACGGCCTCCGCGGTCGTGCGCGATCCCGTGTTGTCGACGAGCACGACGTTCGCATCGCGCAGGATGCCCTCGCCGCGCGCAGCATCGAGCGCCGTCGCCAGAGAGACGAGACAGCGTTCGAGGAGCACGAGGTCGGGCTGATACGTGACGATGCTGACCGTCAGCGTTACAGGAGCCACGGCGGGAGGTTGCGATCGCGGGATCAGTTAGAATCGTCGTCGATTGGCACGCCTGCGTCAATCGTCCCGAAAGCTACCCGCCATGACCGACGCACCAACGCTTCGCTACCCTGCGGAGGATCTACGCGTGTTTGCGCGCACGCTGCTCGAGCGCGCCGGCGTGCGCGGCGACATCGCACGCGATCTGGCCGACATTCTGCTGGAGGGCGATCTTCTCGGGCACACGACGCACGGGCTCGCGCTGCTTCCTCCGTACCTGGACGAGCTCGCGCACGATCGCATGGCGAAGAACGGCGAACCGACAGTGCTGTCGAGCCGAGCCGCGGCGCAGATTTGGGACGGCAACCGGCTGCCGGGACCGTGGCTCGTGTTGCGCGCGCTCGGAGCAGCGGCGACGATGGCGCGCGAGACCGGCACGGGCACGGTCGTCATCCGCCGCTCGCATCACATCGCCTGTCTTGCCGCGTATCTCAAGCGCATGACGGATGCGGGCTTGGTGGCGATCATCCAGTCCTCGGATCCCACCGTGGCCGCCGTCGCGTCGCACGGCGGCATGACCCCGTTCGTTACTCCCAATCCAATCGCCGCGGGCGTGCCGACGTCCGCCGACCCGATCCTGATCGACGTATCAACCTCGATCACCAGCATGGGCTATGCGCTGCAGCAGATGCGCGCAGGCAAGCAACTTCCCGGCGCCTGGCTGGTCGACGCCGCGGGCCGTCCCACTGCGGATCCCGCGGCGATGGTCAAGGAGCCGAAAGGCGCGCTGCTGCCCCTTGGCGGCATCGACGCCGGACACAAGGGCTTCGCGCTCGCACTTCTGGTCGAGGCGTTGACCGGCGGGCTCGCCGGGCACGGTCGCGCCGACCCGCCCGAGGGCTGGACCGGCACGACCTTCGTGCAGGTATTCGACCCCGGCGCGTTCGGTGGGCTCGACGCTTTCCGCCGACAGATGGACGCCGTCGCGGCTGCTGCGCGCGGCGCCAAGCCGCGACCAGGCGTCGACCGCATTCGCCTGCCGGGTGAACGCGGGCTCGCGTGTTATCGCGATCAGATCGCGCACGGCGTCGCGCTCTATCCGGCGATCCTGCCGGCCCTCGCCGCGTGGGCGCAGAAGTACGACGTCGAGGCGCCGAAAGCACTCACGTAGGTTTGCGTCGCCGGGGATGAGCGATGCGAACCCGGGGGCGCCATCGCAATGAAACGCCTACGACCCGTCTCGCCGCCCGTGCGTCACCCGCGGGATGCCGGCAAGGTCGCGGGCCGACGTTATCGCCACGAAACCCGCGTCGCGCAGGAGCGCCTGCACCGCGCCCGCCTGATCGTGTCCGTGCTCGAGCGCCAGCGCGCCGCCCGGCGCGAGATGGCCTGCGGCTGCAGCGATGATTGCGCGCATCGAATCGGGCCCGTCGCCGCCAGGAGAAAGCGCGCCCGCGGGTTCGTAGCGCAGGTCGCCCTGCCGAAGGTGAGGATCGTCCTCCGCCACGTACGGTGGATTGGCGACGATGACGGCGAAGCGCTCGGGTGGCACGTCTGCGAACCAGTCGGACTCGATGAACTGGGTATTGACGATGCCCAGTCGCGCCGCGTTGCGGCGCGCGAGCGCCACTGCCGCCGCGGAAACGTCCGCGCCGAGCAGCGACGCGCGGGGGCGCTCATGAGCGATAGCCAATACCACGGCGCCCGACCCGCACCCCAGATCGAGCACGCGCTCGGTCGCGTCCGCTGCGAGCCAGGCGAGCGCGAGTTCGACCAGGAGCTCGGTCTCGGGTCTGGGAATGAGGACGTCCGGCGTGATCTCGAGATCGAGCCCGAAGAATTCGCGATGCCCGGTGAGATAGGCGATCGGCTCGCCGTCATGACGCCGCCGCGCCAGAGCGTCGAACGCATGCGCCTGCTCGCGCGTCAACGCGGCTTCACCAGGCGCGGCGAGCCAGGCGCGATCGCGATCCAGAACGTGTCCGAGCAGAAGCTTGGCTTCGAGCGGATTGAGCCCGCTCACGGCGAGCGCCGCGGAAACCGTCGGCGGCAAATACATCGGGTCTTCGTCTGTCGGCGAACGATTGCGAGTCGAGGAAAGTGAGGAGGAAAGTGAGGCTGCCTTGCAGTGTACAACGGCCATAGGCAATAATGGACCCAAGCTTCGGACGCGGTCGGCGCGAGACATTGACGGCGCTCACGGTTTCTCAGGACCACTGCGACTATTGCGCGCAGTCAGGGGAATTTTCAAGGAGGAGCAATGCCGTCTCGGCGCGACATTCTGAAGATGACGGGCGGATTGGTGATCGCCACCGGCGGGACGTGGCTCGCCACGCACGCGCGCGGCGCCGTGCCCAATCCGCCGGGGCTCGCACCGCTTCCGGCCGGCGCGGTCGCTTCGGGCGATCTGGAAGCCATCGCCGGCAAGGTGCCGCTGATCAAGCGCACCTGGCGCCCGCCGAATTACGAAACGCCGCTGTCGTATTTCGCCGAGGACTTCACCCCGAACAAGGCATTCTTCGTGCGCTATCACCTGGCGTCGATCCCCACGATCGCGGCCGACAAGTGGTCGCTCAAGGTCGGTGGCGACGCGGCGGCCACGCCGCTCGAGATCACCCTCGACCAGCTCAAGCGCGACTATCCCGCGGTCGAGCTCGCGGCAGTGAACCAATGCTCGGGCAATCGACGTGGGCTTTTCGATCCCCACGTCGCCGGCGTCGAATGGGGCGTGGGCGCGATGGGGAACGCGCGCTGGAAGGGCGCGCGGCTCAAGGACGTTCTCGCCAAGGCCGGTCTCAAGAAGGAGGCGCTGGAAATCGTCTTCGACGGTGCGGACGGCCCGGTGATGCCCGGCACGCCCGATTTCCAGAAGTCGATTCCGGTATGGAAAGCGCTCGACGAGAACACGCTCATCGCCTACGAGATGAACGGCGAGCCACTGCCGCACTGGAACGGCTTCCCCGCGCGCATCGTCGTTGCCGGCTGGACCGGGACGTACTGGATGAAGCACGTGACCTCGATCAACGCGATCAGCAAGCCCTTCGATAATTTCTGGGTCAAGGCGGGCTACCGCATCCCAACTAACCGCTTCCCGCTGGTCGAGCATTTCGCCTCGCAGATGACCGACGCCAACGAGCCGATCACCGAGATGGTCGTCAATTCGATCATCACCAACGTCGCTGCCGGACAGGAAGTCCCCGTCGGTCGCGCATTCGACGTGAAGGGCATCGCCTGGGACGGCGGGCGCGGCATTTCGAGCGTCGATGTTTCTGCCGATGGCGGTCGCTCGTGGCGGAGCGCAACGCTCGGCACCGACCACGGCCGGTTCTCGTTCCGCAGCTTCAGCCAGTCATTCACGCCGAGCGAACGCGGCGCGCTCGTCGTCATGGCGCGCGCGAGCAATCGCGCTGGCGCCACTCAGACCATGGAGCTCATCCTCAATCCCGCGGGTTATCACCACAACGTGATCCAGCGGATTGCCATCAACGCGGTTTAGCAGGCCGGAGGAGCGCTCGATGAAAGCGATTGTTCTGACTCTGACGTTCGCGCTTGTGGTGATCGCGGGGATCGTCGCTGCGCAGGAGCGGCGTCTCGATCTCAAGGACGGCCCGGGACGCGCGCAGGTCGAAGCGAATTGCGGCTCGTGCCACAGCCTGGACTACGTGCTGATGAATTCGCCGTTCCTCGATCGCAACGGTTGGGACGGCAGCGTGAACAAGATGATCAAGGTCTTCGGCGCGCCGATCAACGCTGAGGACGCCAAGGCGATCGTCGAGTATCTCAACACGAACTACGGCAAGACCTGAGCCGGATTTACCTGTAGCCGGTCCGCCGCGGGGGGCAAGCCCCAGCGAACCCAGGGGGTGCAGTCCTGGCTCCTCCGACCCGGGACTCGCGTGGCTCATCCCCGGCCGACACGCTCGATTTCGACCCATTCTGTAACAGACAAACAGCGCATTCTGAGTGCGCAGACGGTCGCGTCCTCCCATTGCAAATTTTGGCGATTTGAGAGAGACTTTCCACGGTCGGCTTAGGGTCGGGGTGCTATCTGGCCGGCCTGCTCCGCCCTATATTGTTTACTACATCTGGCGAACCGCGCTGGGGGTCTCATGGGACGCACATTTGCCTGGGTGATCGCCGCCCTGCTCTTCGTGACGACGCGGGCGGTCGCCGACGTCAAAGTCATGGTCGCGGTGGATCCTTCCGACCGCGAATCGATCGTGATCAGCGTCATGGACCTGCAGGCGCAGCTCTCGCGCGTCACCGGACAGTCCGTCTCCGCGATCCGCTCCGAGGACCTGGGCGACGTCATGCGCTCGACGCGCACCGGCGAATACGACCTCTACATCGCGCCCGCGCACGTTGCCGCCTCGGCGCTCAGCCACGGTTACGAGCTGATCGGATCCACGGAGCACGACGAGACCTATCAGCTAGTCGCACGGCCGGGTGCCAAGGCGCCCGCCGAGCTCAAGAACGGCAAGATCTATCTCACGCAGCAGGATTCCGTCGGCGCGTACATGGCCCGCGGCATGCTCAACGAATCCGGCCAATCGCTGAAGATGTTCCAGCAGGTGCTCTACCGCCGCACGTCGGGCGCGGGCCTGTTCGCGATCGACACCGGGCTCGTCGACGCAACGGTGGCCAAGCAGACCGACGTGCAGGCGTGGGCGAAAAAGAACAGCTCCAAGGCCGCGGTGCTGCTTTCGTCGCACGCGGTGCCGGGCGGCATGTCGGTCGTGATCAAGAAAAGCCTGCCGGACGCGGTCCGGAGCAAGCTCGAGACCTGGTTCCTGGGTCCGACCGGAACGATGTCCGGCATCGGCCGCGTCGCCTATCACTCCGATCTGGGGAACTATAAGTACGTCTCCGCGCTCGGCAACTGGACGCCATCGCAGCTCCCCGGCGCGACGATCGTCACCGCGAACGAGGCGCTCGCCCTGCAGCAGAAGGGCGTGCCGATCATCGACGTGCGTATTGTCAAGGAATACCAGGAAAAGCATATCCGCGGCGCGGTCTCGATACCGTACGGCGAGAAGAGCCTGAAGGACGTCGCCTTCGATCCGAAGATGGACGAGTGGGCGGGCCCGCAGAAGCTCGACAAGAACCAGCCGGTCGTCTTCCACTGCAACGGCGCGGAGTGCTGGAAGTCGTACAAGGCGGCACGCGTCGCGCTCGCCAACGGCTTCAAGACCGTGTACTGGTTCCGCGGAGGATTCCCGGAATGGGAGACCGCCGGGCTTGCCGTCGAATCGACCCCGGCCGGCGAAGCTTTTACGCAGGCTAAAACGAAATAGGGCTACTCGACGGACTCGCCTCGCGAGACTGCGAACAGTCGCAGGTCGCGCCCGTAGTACCGTCCCCATCCCGCGTCGCGCAGGCCTGCCTTGGCAAGCACGCGCTGGGACGCGAGATTATCCGGATGGGTGAGACCGATGATCCGGGCGACCCCGAGATCGGCGAAACCGTGGCGCAGCAATGCGCGCGCACCCTCGGTCGCGTAGCCCCGGCCCCACGCGTCCGGCAATAATCGATAACCCACTTCCACCTCGACGGTCTTCGGCACGTACTTCAGACAGAACCAGCCTATGAACGCGTGCCCGTCGCGTTCCTCGGCCGACCAGACGCCTAGGCCCGGATAGTTCCGGTAATACTTGGTCACACGCGCCAGCGCTTCAGCGACAGAGGCGCGCGTGAGGACCGATCCATCGCCGATGTAACGCATCACGCGCGGATCGGAATCGAGGCGATACAGGTGTTCCAGGTCCGCCGGACGGAACTCGCGAAGCTCGAGCCGCTCAGTGATCACAAATGGGCTCACCGCGCCTACGGCTCCCAAATTGGCCGTTCGTCCTGAGCCCGTCGAAGGATGAACGGCCGTTGTGGTTCGACAAGCTCACCACGAACGGCCTTACGCTTGCTCGCGACCCTGTAGCTCAAGCAGTCTCGCCGAGCGCGGCAAGCTGCTCCGCCTGAAACTCCTGCGCGAGCGCGGTGGTCAGCTCGAACAGGTCGCCGTCCATGATCTGATCGATCTTGTACAGCGTGAGGTTGATGCGGTGGTCGGTGACCCGGCCCTGTGGAAAGTTGTAGGTGCGGATGCGCTCGGAGCGATCGCCGCTGCCGATCAGGCTCTTGCGCGTCGCGGCTTCCTTGCGCTGTCGCTCCTGCCGCTCGCGGTCGACCAGGCGCGAAGCGAGCACCGACATCGCCTGCGCGCGGTTGCGGTGCTGTGAGCGATCATCCTGGCACTCGACGACCAGCCCGGTCGGCAGATGGGTGATACGCACCGCCGAGTCGGTCTTGTTCACGTGCTGGCCACCCGCCCCCGAGGCGCGGAAGGTGTCGATGCGCAGGTCCGCGGGATTGATCGTGACGTCGGCGACCGGATCGGCTTCCGGCAGGACGGCAACCGTGGCCGCGGACGTGTGGATGCGTCCCTGCGCTTCGGTCTCCGGGACACGTTGCACGCGATGCCCTCCGGACTCGAACTTAAGCTTCCCGTAGATGCCCTGTCCGACGATGCGCGCGATCACTTCCTTGAAGCCGCCCATGTCCCCAGGGCTCTCGGAAACCATCTCCACCCGCCAGCCATTGCGCTCGGCGAAGCGCGCGTACATGCGAAAGAGATCGCCGGCGAAGAGCGCGGATTCGTCGCCGCCCGTGCCGCCGCGGATCTCGAGAAAGACATTGCGCTCGTCGCTCGGATCCTTGGGCAGCAGCGCGTGCTGCAGCTCGTCCTCGAGGCGCTCCATTCGGGCGGCCGCCGCCTTGGCCTCGTCCTCGGCGTACGCCTTCATCTCAGAGTCGGAAAGAAGCTCGCGCGCGCTCGCCAGATCGTGCTCGGCCTGCTGCCAGTCGCGGTACAGCGCGACCCGCGGCGCGATCTCGGCGCGTTCGCGCGACAGCGCGCGATAACGGTCGAGGTCCCGGGTCACGTCCGGCGCGGCGAGCAAACCATCGAGCTCCTCCAGCCGAGAGGCGAGCTGAGTGAGGCGATTGGCGAGGGAGGTTTTCATGATTGCGTCGGGACTGTCGATTTGCGTCGCCGGGCGGGCGTGCCCTAATTTACGTCGTTCCCGCGAAAGCGGGAACCCAGCGTCTTGCGTCCAAACAACTCTGGATCCCGGGTCTCGCGCTCAAGCGCTCGCCCCAGGACGACGTATCCGTTTTCCGATCACAGGCACATGCGTGCCGCTCTCGGACGGGTGCGTCAGCTACGGCTCGTCCGGAAGATGGTAGACGCGCTGGAACAGCGCCAGCAACTCGGCCCGCTCGGCTTCGCCGGCCTGATTGAGCGCTTGCGTCGGGCCGTGCAGGAATTTGCTGGTAAGCCCGCGCGCGAGCTGCTCGAGCACCTGCTCTGGGGACGTGCCGTTGCCAAGCAAGCGCTTGGCGCGCTCCAGCTCACTCGCGCGGAGCGCGTCGTGATGCCCGTGCAACGCGGTGATCATCGGGACGACCGCGCGGCCCTCGAGCCAGCGCAGGAAGCTCTCCGATTGCGCGGCAATGATCGCCTCGGCCTCGCGCACCGCCTCGACTCGGATCTGCAGGTTGTCCTTGACGATGTTGGCGAGGTCGTCGACGCTGTAGAGGAACACGTCGTCGAGCTCGCAGGCCTCCGGCTCGACGTCGCGCGGCACGGCGAGATCGACGATGAACATCGGCGCGTGGCGGCGCACCTTGATCGCGCGCTCGAGCATGCCCTTGCCCAGGATGGGCAGCGAGCTCGCAGTCGAGGTGATGATGATGTCGAACTGCGCGAGACGCTCGGGCAGCTCGTTCAACGTGATTGCCTCGGCCTGCACGCGCGAGGCGAGCTGTGCGCCGCGCTCGAGGGTCCGGTTGGCCACCGTGATCGACTTGGGTGCCCGCTTTGCGAGATGCGTCGCGCACAGGTCGATCATCTCTCCGGCACCGATCAGCAAAACCCGCTCTTCCGAAATCGAGGGGAAGATGCGCTCGGCAAGCTTGATCGCTGCGGCGGCCATCGAGATCGAGGCGCTCCCGATGTCGGTTTGCGTGCGCACGTCCTTGGCGACCGCGAAGGTCCGCTGGAACAGGCGATTGAGCACCAGGCCGAGCGACCCTGCGGCTTCGGCGGTTTTCACCGCCTGCTTCATCTGTCCGAGGATCTGCGGCTCGCCCAGTACCATCGAGTCGAGACCGCTCGCCACGCGGAATGCGTGCGGGACCGCTTTATCCTGGAGCAGCGTGTAGAGGTGCGGCGACAAGGTCGACGCCGGAACGCGATGGAATGACTCGAGCCAGCGTTCCACCGGTTGCGCATCGGTGCCGTTGAAGTAGACCTCGGTCCGGTTGCACGTCGACAGGATCGCCGCCTCCTTCACATGCGGCTGCGCGAGCAGATCGCGCAACGCCGCGCCCAGCGTGTCGATATGAAACGCTACGCGCTCCCGCACCGAGACCGGCGCGGTCGTGTGATTGAGACCAAGGGTGTACAGAGCCATGGAACGATCGCAAGTGCCTGATATTTTAAACCAATACGGCGGAGCCTGCCGGACGGATGCGGCGGACGCCTTGACCGGCGTCAAACCTTGATGAACTCCTGCTTTCCGCCGAGCCAGCGCTCGAGGTGCGCGCCTGCCGCGCCGGGCTCGCGGCGCAGTAGCTCGTCTGCGGCACCGCGGGCCGCCTCGATCAGGGCAACGTCGCGCTCGGGATCGGCGAAACGCAACAGCGGCACTCCGGACTGCCGCGCGCCGAGAAACTCGCCCGGGCCGCGGATGCGAAGATCCTGGCGCGCGATCTCGAAGCCGTCGTTGTGCTCGTAGACCACCTTGAGCCGCGCCTTTGCAGCTTCGGACATCGGTTCCTCGAACAGCAGGACGCAAGTGCTCTGCGCGGCGCCGCGGCCGACCCGGCCGCGCAGCTGATGCAGCTGCGCGAGCCCGAAGCGCTCGGCGTGCTCGATGACCATCAGCGACGCATTGGGCACATCGACACCGACTTCGATCACCGTCGTCGCGACCAGCACGCCGATCTCGCCGCGGACGAAGCTATTCATGACCACGGCCTTGTCGTCGGGCTTCATGCGTCCGTGCAGCAGTCCGACCGAAATTTCCTCAAGCGTCGCGGTGAGCTCAGCGTGCAGCGCCACCGCGGTCTGCAGCTCGAGCTTCTCCGACTCCTCGATCAGCGGGCACACCCAGTACACCTGGCCACCTTCGGCACAAAGCTTGCGCGCGCGCTCGACCACTTCGCTGCGGCGACGCTGACTGACGAGTCGCGTAGCGACCGGCGTGCGCCCCGGCGGCATCTCGTCGATCACCGATACGTCGAGATCGGCGTAGAAGGACATCGCCAGGGTCCGCGGAATCGGCGTGGCGCTCATCATGAGCTGATGCGCATCGCCGATCCCTCTCTGCCTGAGCGCGAGCCGCTGGGCGACGCCGAAGCGGTGCTGTTCGTCGACGATGGCGAGCCCCAGCTTCGGCAGCGCCACCTCGTCCTGAAAGAGCGCGTGCGTGCCGATGGCAAAGTGCGCCTCGCCACTCTCGATCACGGCCTTGGCCTGCCGCTTCGTCTTCGCCGGAAGACTGCCGGAGAGCCAGGCCATCTTCACCGGCAGTCCCTCCAGCCACACCGCGAGCTTGCGATAGTGCTGCTCGGCGAGAATTTCGGTCGGCGCCATGAAGGCGACCTGCCGGCCCGATTCGATCGCTTGCAATGCCGCGAGCGCCGCGACCACGGTCTTGCCGCTGCCGACGTCCCCCTGCAACAACCGCTGCATCGGCTCCGCGCGTGCGAGGTCGCGGCGGATCTCGGCGATCACCCGCTGCTGAGCGCGGGTCAATTTGAAGGGCAGACGCTCGTACAACGCCTTGGTGAGCGTGCCGTCGCCGACGAGCCGCGGTGCGCGTCGGCGCGCGCGGGCGCGGCGGTGCATCTTGAGCGAGAGCTGCTGCGCGAGCAGCTCGTCGAACTTGAGGCGCGACCACGCCGGGTGCGTGCGCGCGTCGAGCGCGGATTGCGACGCGTCGGTGGGCGGCTCGTGGAGGTAGTGGACCGACTGCGCGAACCCCCACAGCCGGCGCGGCTCGCGCGTCCACGGCGGGAGCGTCTCGGCGAGATAAGCCGGATCGCGGAGAAGCGCGCGGTGCACGAGCTTGCGCAGCGCATCCTGGGCGAGCCCGGCCGTCGTCGGATACACCGGCGTGAGTCGATCCGGAAGCGGCGTCCCCGGTGCCACGACATGAAAGCTCGGGTGCACCATCTCCAGTCCGAAGTGGCCCTCGCGCACGTCGCCGAACGCGCGCACGCGCTTGCCGACGGCAAGCGCTTTCTGGTGGCTGGGATAGAAATGGAAGAAGCGCAGGACCAGCTGTGCGTCTCCGTCCTCGAGCAGGCAGACGAGCTGGCGTCGCGGTCGATACTGGATGTCGGTATTGGCGACGGTGGCTTCGACTTGCCACGGCTGTCCGGGCTTGAGCGCGGCCAGGGGACACAGATGCGTGTGGTCCTCGTAGCGCAGCGGGAGGTGCAGTACGAGGTCCTGCTCGCGCGCGATACCGAGCCGCACGAGCTTGTCGGCCAGCGTATTGCCCGGCTTGGGCTCAGCCGCGGCTCTTTTTTTTCCTGCCATGAGCAGCAACACCCGGCTACGCGATGCGCAGCTCCGTCGAAGGGCGCAGAGCCCGAGCTACGACAGGACCAGCACCGCCTCGACCTCGATCCGGGCGCCCTTGGGCAACGCTGCCACCTGGTAAGTCGCGCGCGCCGGATAGGGCTTGGCGAAAAAGCTCGCCATGATTTCGTTGACACGCGTGAAGTCAGCCATGTCGGCGAGCAGGAGTGTGACTTTGACCACGTCGTCGAGTCCGCCGCCCGCGGCGTGCGCCACCGCGCGCAGATTCTCGAACACCTGCCGCGCCTGCGCGTCGGTGCCCTCGCGCAGATTGCCGGTCGCGGGATCGAGCCCGATCTGGCCGGAGAGGTATACGGTGTTGCCGGCGCGGATCGCCTGCGAATACGGTCCGATCGCGGCGGGCGCGGCATCGGAATGGATCACTTGCTTGCTCACGTCTCCCCTTTCGCTGCTCACTGGTGGTTGCTACGACTGTACCATGACGCGCAGTCAGCGCCCGACCCTCAGTGCTCGACCTCATGACCGGCCTCGATCCACGCGTCGATCCCGCCGAGCAGCGGCCGGATGCGCGTGTAGCCGACCTTCCTCAACCTCTGCGCGACCTTGACCGCGGTCGCCTCATTGGGACATGCGCAATAGAGGATCACTTCGCCGTCGGCGGGTACGCCCTTGAATGCAGCGTCGATCATGTGCATGTCGATCGTCAGCGCGCCGGGGATCCGGCCGGTGGCAGCCTGCGTGAGCGCCGAACGAACGTCGACCAGCGCCTGCACCTTCTTCTCCGAGAGCATTTGCTTCAGCTCGTCGACCGACACGCGATCCATCCTGAGCTGCTTGATGAAGAGGTAGCGCCGGCACCACTTCACCACGATCCACACCACGAACCCGGCGATGACCAGCATCACGCCGTATTTCCCCAGGGAAGCGAGCTTCGCCATGACGTCGCTGATCGCGTCGCGGAAAAGAAAACCCAGCCCGACGCCGACGCCGACCCATAGCGCCGCGCCGACCGCGTCGAAGAGCACGAACGTCCAGTAGCGCAGCTTGATCGCTCCGGCGAGAGCGGTCGCCACCGAGCCGAAGCCGGGCACGAACTTGGCGAAGAGCATCGAAGCAGGGCCGAAGCGCTGGAAGATCGACTCGGTCTGG
>VBCL01000120.1:0-543 GCA_005888865.1 Betaproteobacteria bacterium
AGCCGTATTCCTGCAACAGCGCGATCAGATGGCTCATGAAGCTCCCCGCGACAAGGTGATGCCGGTCTATCGGTTATTGGGGCGCCCGGCCGCGGCGTCAACCTGCGCGTCAATAGTCTTTGGCGATTAACTTAGACTTGGTAGCGTCACGGACATCCAGTTTACGCCGGAGTCCTGGGTGGCTATAATTTTGCCTCTCCGGGGACGTAGCTCAGCTGGGAGAGCGCGGCGTTCGCAATGCCGAGGTCGAGGGTTCGATCCCCTTCGTCTCCACCACCCCTTCAAGGCCGCTCTCGGGCGGCATTTTTATTTTTTCCGCGTTCTGCGCGGCCTGGAAAAACAAAACTGTAACAATAGGAGCCTGCTTTCGGATTCGCTGGAAGCTGCCACTGTGCCCACCCGAAGCTCGCCGATTTACGTCGTTCGCCCTTCGCCGACGCATGGCCGCGGCGTGTTCGCAACGCGCACGATTCGCAAGGGTGCGCGAATCGTGGAATACCGCGGCGTGAGGATCGACTCGGCTGCTGCCGACGAACGGCCAAC
>VBCL01000120.1:597-1976 GCA_005888865.1 Betaproteobacteria bacterium
GCAGCACGCTGGATCAATCACGGATGCGATCCAAATTGCGAAGCGATCGAGTATGAAGACATGCGCGTTTTCATTCATGCGCGCCGGACGATCCGCGCGGGCGAGGAGCTCAAATACGACTACCACCTGGTCTACGAGGGCCGCTTGAGCGATCGCGCGCGAAGAGCGTTCGCTTGCCGCTGCGGAGCGCGAAGGTGTCGTGGAACCATGCTGTGGCAGAGCCCCGGCAGAAAGCGCGGATGACAATCGCGCTTAGCCTTAGTCGTGCGGTTTCCGGCCATCTGCCCCTCGCGCGATTCGCCGGTTGCCTGTAGCATCGAATTCCGGTCCGCCCCGCCGCATCGTGTAATCCCTCGTGTTTCCGACGCACGCCTGGCTCGCGCTAGCAACCGCGGTGGTTCTCTCGCTGCATCCGCGTGTGGTGCTGCCGGCAACGACCGGCCCCGAGATGCAGGTCGAGGTGCACAAGAACGGCGCCGAGATCACCGTACGGGTCGACTGTCCCGTCAAGGCCCCGCTCGCGGTGGTGTGGGAAGTCCTCACGGACTATGACCACATGGCGGGGTTCGTCACGAACCTCGAAGTGAGCAACGTGCGCAACCGAAACGGCGACACGCTGCAGGTCTTCCAGAAGGGTCGCGCATCACGTGGGCCGCTGACGTTCGCCTTCGAGAACCTGCGTGAGATCAAACTGGTGCCTTATCACGAAATCCGCTCGCGCCTGATCAGCGGAAACCTGCAGGCTTCCGAATTCACGACCCGGGTCGTGGACGACGGCACGCAGGTACACATCCTCAACAGCGGGCGCTTCGTGCCGAACGTCTGGGTCCCGGTGATCGAAGCTGAGACGCGCAAGCAGTTCGAAGAGATCAGAACGGAAATCCTCCGCAGGCACGCGCGCTGAGCTAAGCGCCCGGCAGTGCTGTCGGTGCCGCTCCGATGTCCCCGCCTTGCCGCGACGCACGCGGCGACGTTGCGTGTCCATCCAGCGATTCTCGATCCTCGCGTTGCCGCGCAACCCTGTGCGACTGCTTCGCTGCGCCCCGGTCAGCAACCCGTCAGCTTCAATTCAGGTCGACGACAGGTACGACGGGTACGATCGATTTCGGCAGGAATCACGGCACTTCACGCTCGCCGAGTCTTGTCCGTGCGCATTTGCTTCGCGGGTGAAAAACTGCAAGGCGTTTCGGTGGGCGTGAACTACAAGTTCTAGCATCCGTCGACAGCAAATGTTCTACACGATCCGGGCGACACACGGTACTCCGGCGTGGTCGTCCGGGCGCCTTTTAGCATCCTGCCTGTTCTGTCTCGTACTCTGCGCCCGGCTGTCGTCCGCGGGAGGGTTCGATCACGTCGTCGAGTACGACAACAGCGGCATC
>VBCL01000120.1:2077-5895 GCA_005888865.1 Betaproteobacteria bacterium
ACCAATGAAGCGATGAAACACATCTTCACCCGCTCGCGTCCGGCGCAATCTCCAGACCCGCATCTCTGGTTCCAGGGCGCAGGCCACTACAGCTTCCCAAGCGGCGAGGTGACCGCCGTTACTGCAATCGTCACCCCGTTCGTGCTCGAGTACGGGCGTGAGCATCCTGCGGTCTACGCACTGGAACTGCTTCCCGCGTACGACGCGATCGCCCGCGTCAAGGCGCATGCTCACTGGCAGACTGACGTGCTGGCAAGCTTCGCACTCGGCAGCGCGACCGGGTACCTCGCCCACTCCAGCGACAGCCCGGTGATCCTCGGCGTGTTGCCGCACGGCTTCACGGTCGGGCTGCGCAAGCAATTCTAGCGGCAGCGCCGCGACTGCAGGAGGGCACGGTCACCCGAGAGCGGCTCCCTCGGGTGACCGGTTCACTTCGCTATCGTTCGGCGCCGGCGCGGGCGGTGACGATCTATTCCTGAAACACGATGACGCCGCCGGTGGGCACGTTGTCGCAAGTCGAGCAAACCGCCGGTGCCGTGCTGGGCGAAAACGGCATATACACGCGATGCGTCACCGGATCGAGGCCCACCGAATGCGCGTTGTTCCCCGAGAACGCCGTTTGCACCAGCGTCCGCGACGTGGCATCGATGATGGCGAGCACGGGGGTGCAGGGCGAGGCAGCAGTGCACGCCGGCCCGGAAGAAAGCCCGCTCTTGGTCCAGCGGCTTGCCGCCAGGTAGTAGCGGTTCGTCGGCACGTCATAGGCGATCTGATCGCCCCCGCCGATCGGGACGGTCGCCCGAAGCGTTCCAACGGTCCGATCGAGGATCTGTACCGTGAGCGGTTCTCCCGCAACACCTTGCCTACACGAGACCGCCATATCGGTTCCGGGTCCCAGGTCGAGTCCGGTCGGATCGCATTTGCCCAGCGGGAAGATCTTGAACCCGTTCGCGGGCGTGGGGACGGGAAGCGTGAGGACAACCGGCACGGCCGGCGTCCCCGTCTGCACGAAGGACACCGGGATGACGTCCACTTCGCCGCGCGGGTTGGCGGTCGACCCGTCATTGTTGACCAAAAACGTCTGGGTCGCGTGATCGTACACGCACGCTTCGAGTCCGGCCGAAGCGGGCCCGGCCGCGCCGGTTCCCGGATCGGTGAACAGCAGCGTGGCGATGATCTTCTGCGTGGTCGTATCGATGAACGTCGCGAATGGCGGGCTTTCTCCGGGGCTGTTGATCATGAAAATCTTGTGGTCCGGATCGTAGCAGCCCTCGTCCGCGCGCAGGCCCGATGCGCCACCGATCGCGATCGTTTTGACCACCGTATCGCTGGACGTGTCGATGATCTTCACGGAGTTCACATCGCCGACGTAGATGAACGGGGTGCCGGTGATGAGATTAAGGCCATCCGGGCCCGACATGTCGTTATTCGCACCCACGCACGTGGGGCCGGTATTGCAGCCCGCGAATCCCCCGGTGATCCGCTTCAGGAACGTATTCGTGGGAATGTCGATGACGTCGACCGACTGGTTGTTGCGGTTGGTGTAGTACATCCGCCCCTTGGCGCCGTCGACGGCGCTGATGTCGAACGAGAAATTGGTGCCGGTAGTCACGCCCGGTACACCGATCACCTTTACGAAACCGGGGGTCGAGCTCGAGCCCCCACCACCACAGGCGCACATAATCAGACTTGCAAGCAGTGCCAAACCGAATGTCGCGTACCGGATCATTGGTTGCTCCTCGTTGTTATTGCCTCTTGCACTTATTGTCCGAACTGGGAACACTGAACGCCCGACCGCGGAAAGCCGCCCAGGGGCTTACGATCGTACGCGTGGGTGCTGACATTTCTCTGAATGAAAGCTGACGATTCGCTGACGCGCTCGGGAACCGCCCTGATGGACCCGATCGCACCATAGAGATCTATGCGCGTCCTGGTTGTCGAAGACGATTCTTTGTTGGCTCAGGGGCTCATCCGCGTTCTGGCCCGTGCCGGACACGCGGTAGACCAGGTCGAGACGGGCATCCAGGCCGACAAGGCGCTGCGCACAGCGTCGTACGGGCTGGTCGTGCTCGACATCGGCTTGCCGGACATTGACGGGTTCGAGGTGCTGCGGCGGCTGCGCCTGCGCCATTCGGCGACCAATGTACTGGTGTTGACCGCGCGCGATGCCGTCGAAGACGGGGTCTACGGTCTGGATCTCGGCGCCGACGATTATCTGACCAAGCCCTTCTCGGTCACCGAGTTCGAGGCCCGCGTCCGCGCCTTGTTGCGGAGGACCTCGCTGCCCGCCGGCGCGGTGTCCGTCGGACGCCTCACCGTCGACGTGGAAGCCAAGAGCGTCCGGTGTAACGGCGTGACAATCGATCTGACCGTTCGCGAGTGGGCGCTGCTCGAGCTGTTCATGGCGAGGCCCGGTCGCGTGCTCTCCAAGGAGCAGATCGCGCAGCAGCTCTCCGACTACGACGCGCAGCTCAGCCCCAATGCGATCGAGGTCTACGTGTCACGGCTGCGCTCGAAAATCGAAGCCGCAGGCGTGCGCATCCGCACCGTGCGCGGCTTCGGCTACCTGTGGGAAACGACGGATGAGGTTCCTTAGCCGTTTCGGCCACCGGGGAAGCATTCGCCGGCGGCTGCTGCTGTTCCTGATTCCTTCGCTGTTGCTGCTGGTCTTGAGCGCATCGGCGTTGACGTATTTCGTCGCGTTGCACGTGGCTACGTCGGCGTACGACCGCTCGCTGCTGGACCCGGCGCTGGACATGGCGGCCAACGTGAGGATGGATGCCGATGGACCGCGCCTCGCGCTGCTCAAGCAGGCCCAGGAAGCGCTGCTCTACGATCACGAGGACACGCTGGTCTTCCAGATTCGCGCACCGGGCGGTTCGGTCGTCGCCGGCGATGAAGACCTCAAGCTGCCGCCGAATCTCGAGCCAGGCGAGCGTTCGTTCTTCGACAGCCGCTATCGAGGCGAGCCGGTGCGCGTGGCGGCCGTGCGATCGGGTAACGGGCTGTATGTGCAGGTCGCGGAAACGCTTCACAAGCGAAATCGCCTGATCTGGGAAATCCTCGCCGCGGGGTTGCTTCCGGCACTGCTCATCGCGACCGCGACATTCGTCGTCGCCTGGACGGGCGTCGCGCGCGGACTCGCACCGCTCGCGTCGGTGCGAACGCAACTCCTCGGCCGCTCGCCTCACGATCTCCACCCGCTGGACCAGCACACGGCGCCCGACGAAATCGCGCCGGCGATCGAGGCGTTGAACAGGCTCCTCGCCCAGCTCCGGGAGTCGAATGAAATGCAGCAGCGCTTTCTGGCTAACGCCGCGCACCAGCTGCGCACCCCGCTCGCCGGACTGCAGATGCATCTCGAGCTGCTGCTGCGTAGCGAGCTCAACGCCGAGGTCCACGGCGAGATCTCGGACATGCACCTGGCGACCATGCGTGCGAGCCATCTCGCCAATCAGCTCCTGGTCCTCGCCAAGGCCGAAGCGAGAGCTGACGAATCGGCTTGCACCGCGCCGGTCGATCTCTACGCGGTTGCGGACCGCGCGGTCCACGAATGGGTGCAGCGCGCGATTGCACGCGACATCGATCTCGGCTTCGTGCTCGAGCACGCGCAGGTCGCTGGAGACATGTCGCTGCTCGGGGAGTTGCTCGATAATCTCCTCGACAACGCACTTCGCTATACACCAGGCGGTCGGGCCGTTACCGTCCGCTGCGGCGTGCACCTTGGCCGTCCGTACTTGAGCGTCGAAGACACCGGCCCGGGTATCCCTGAAGCTGCGCATGGGCGGGTTCTCGAGAGGTTCTATCGCATCCAGGGC
>VBCL01000120.1:5954-6517 GCA_005888865.1 Betaproteobacteria bacterium
CGGCCGACGGTAGCGGGTCCGGTACGCGGATCATGATCCGCTTTCCGGCCACCGCATTCGAAATCTCCTGAAAAATCAAGGCTCTTCGTTCGTCCGACACCCCGTCAATCCCGGCGCCCTGCACGCCCCTGAACCCTGGGCCCGCTGCCGCGTCTAATTACTGACCGGTCGGGCCCGTCGGAGGGGTTTGTCCGGACATTGCTTGCACCATCAATCGAACATTCGTCAACTGCACGCGCAAGACCTCGGCCGGCGCGTGCACGATCTCATTCACGGCCATCAGCCCTACCACGGCGGTGGCTCGGCGCTCGCGGCCCCGCATCTGCGAGCGTTGCTGGAGTTGCTCGAAGGCGAGGGCCACGACGTCGCGGCGATGCGCGAAGAGCTCGCGCATCTGCTGCGCGCGCTGATGCGCGCGCGCCACGGTGGCTTCAGGGTCAACGGCGGGAAGGCTCAACGCTGAGGAGAGCCGTTATGGGACAGAGACACGCCGTCGCCAATCCGCGCCGGGTTTCGCGCGTGGAGATCCAGCCTGGGGCGGTCGTACGCTTGCGCGATCCCGA
>VBCL01000120.1:6611-9206 GCA_005888865.1 Betaproteobacteria bacterium
GTTCTATGCGCACCCCGCCGACATCGAGGAAGTGCTTGGATTCCACCCGGAACTGATGGGTCATCACGTCGACCCCGAACGTAGCCAGCGCAGGCGGCGCCTTCGTCCGTCGAGCCGACGCCATCGGCAACGTTGATCGCTAGCGCGCGCCGTCGCGACCGCAGAACGATCAAACTAACGGCGAACACCAGACACACCAGGCTTCACGCGCTCAGCGTCGGAATCGGCTGAGATCTTCCCCTTAACCGGCCAAGATCTACCTGCGACGTCCACGATTGCGGCGGTTGGCGAATGACCAGTCAAGCCGCGCCCGTCGCATCCTTCGGTAGCCGAAAGCTTCCGGCCCGCCACGCGGCCTCGCGCTCCATCCCAAGGTAGGCGACCGTGTTCCACTTTGTGGCACACATATTGCTGCCCTGGGTCCCTGAAGGTTGGCTTCGGGGGAGAAGGGGTGAAACGCGGGATCGGATTGTTCGGCGCTGCCGTTTTCGGCCTATTTGTGCCGATGTTCGCCCATGCGACGCTGACGGTAACGCCGATCACCTGGAACGTCGTCGGCCTCGACAGCAACAATCCTACATCCGGTCCGAGGTTCTTCCCGGCCGGCGCGCGCGTCTGCAGCAACGTCGCGACCACCAACGTCGCGGTCAACTGGATTTGGGACTCGGCGAACGCAAACGTCAACCTGCGCTCCGGGTCGCTCAGCACGATCACCCTGCCGACGATCGGCGTCGGCGCCTGCGCGGACGCCTACTTCGAAATCGAGGTTAATCAGGTCGTCGCCGCGTACGACACCAAGCGCCGTTATCACATCACGGCGACTGACGGCTCGGGAACAGCTTTGTCGCCGACACCGCGCGAGCTGTACGTCGAGCATCTGATCTCGCAAAACCGGAATTCGATCACCGGTGTCAAGCTGGACGGGGTGTCGATCCCCGCCGGCGGATCGATGAATCTCGTCGTCGGCAACACCTATACGATCGAGCTCGACGGGGGCACGGCCACTCAAGGTTACAACCAGTTCGAAGCGTTCATCAATTTTCCGAACACCATCTTCGAAATTCTGTCGGTCAGCACCACGTATTCGGCCGATAACTCGCCGTACGTGCCCGGCCCCGCTCCGATCGCCAGCGACAAGCTCTACGCGGATGCGTGCCTGTGGGAGAACGATCCGACCAGTCCGAACTATCGCAGTTGCATCGGCGGCGATTTCAAGGCCGGCGGCAGCACCGTCGTGACGACCTACACCATCAAGATCATCAGCGGTGGCGGAACGGCGCAGACGCTTAACAGTCTGCTATACGACTTCTCCGGCAGCAGCTATCACTACAACGCCGATTTCGGTGTCAGCGCGATCGTCGCCAACGTCGTCGATCCTGCCGCGCTCACGATCTCGAAGGCGTTTACTCCGACGCCGACGGTCGCGGGAGGAACGTCGACCCTGACATTCACGATTTCGAATCCGAACCCGTCCCCCGTAAGCGGGGCGAGCTTCACCGATCCGCTACCGCTCCTCTCCGGAAGTCAGATGGTGGTCGCAACACCCGCGACGTTCTCGACGTCGGGATGCGGCTCGCCGAGCTTCGCGCCGACCGCTGGCGCCAGCTCGGTTTCCTTCAGCAACGGCAGCGTCGCCGCGAACGGCAATTGCGTCGTCTCCGTACGGGTCAGCGTGCCTTCGACGCCGACCAGCGGAACGTACGCGAACACCTCGAACCATCTTTTCGTCGGCGGCGTCGACACCGGCCACTTCGCCAGTGCGAGCCTCGGTCTCGCGTCGAGCTCGGCAGGAACTGGATTGTGCGGCGTGACGCTCGCGAACTGGACCGTGCCCAACGGCACGATCGCGAACCCGCCCGACCTGCTCGGCGGCGTTCCGACCACCAAAGCCTCGAACGTGTCGACCGCCACTGCGGCGGCGAACGTGTTGCTGGACAGCTCGATCACCGCGACGAGCGGGCAGAACGACACGACATCGTGGCAGACGTGGGGCTACAAGACCGCCGGCCAGTACATCCAGTTCGTCGTCGATACGCGCAACTATACCGGCGTCCACATGAGCTTCCACGTCGCCAATCCCACTCCGGCGAATGGCCCCACGAGCATCGTGCTTTCTTATGACAACGGCTCCGGCTTCACCACCATCCTCACCATTGCCAGTCCGGCCACAGCCTTCACGCTCCACACGATCGACTTCACCGGTCTCACCAGCACGACGGGGAACACAACCTTCCGCCTCACCGCAACCGGAGCGAACAACGACAACAGCAACTCAGGACTCAATTACGACAACATCGCGTTCACCGGTTGCGGCACACCGGCCCAGCCGACGCTCACCAAATCTTTTTCGCCGAATCCGATCGCCGTCAACGGCACCTCGACGCTCACCTTCACGCTGACCAATCCGAACAGCGTGCAGCTCACCGGCGCGAAGTTCACCGATACGTTGCCGGGCGGACTGCAGGTCGCCGCCTCGCCTTCGGCCAGCACGACCTGCACGGGCTCGCCAACGTGGGCGCCGAGCGCGGGCTCGACCACCTTGAGCTTCGGCCAGACGACAGGCGCCAACATTCCGGCCAGCGGATCGTGCACGGT
>VBCL01000120.1:9213-10404 GCA_005888865.1 Betaproteobacteria bacterium
CCGGGCCTCACACGAACGTCAGCGGATTCATCTCGACGACCGAAGGTGGGACCAACTCTAGCAGCGGCGGCTCGGCGACGGCGTCGCTCACGGCCATCGTTCCCCCCACGATCGCCAAGGCGTTCGGCACCGATCCGATCCTGGCGAACGGGAAGTCGCTGCTTACCTTCACCATTACCAATCCGAACCCGAGCGATACGCTGACGGGGATCGCATTCACCGACACCTACCCGGGCGGTCTCACCAACGCGAGTCCTCTGTCGCCGCCGGTCGCCAACACGTGCGGCGGCAGCGTGAGCGCCAGCGCAGGCGGGAACAGCATCGGTCTGTCCGGAGGATCGCTGGCGGGCGGAGCCAGTTGCACGGTTTCGGTCACCGTCACCGCCGCCGCGGCCAACATCTATGCGAACGTGAGCGGTGCGGTCTCGGCCACCACTGCGGGGGCTGGCAACACGGCCAGCGCGAGCCTGACCGTCACTGCGCCGCATCCCGCGATCAGCGTATTGAAGCGGGTCGGCATCAGCCCAGCGGGGCCGTGGGTCGATTTCGTGAGCGTCGCACCGCTCACGCCGTTGTACTACCAGTTCACGGCAGAGAACACGGGCGACGTCGCGTTGAATCCCTTCAGCGTCAGCGATCCGACCCTGGCCGGAACCGCAGCCGACCCGGCCGGTTGCGTCTGGCAGACGACGAATTCGCCTTCGACGCTGCCGGCGTTGCCGGTCGCGACAGCGACCATCGATCCGACCGCGACCTGCGTCGTCGGACCGATCAGCGCCGCGAGCGGCGATCACCCCAACACGGCGACCGCGCACGGTACCTACAGCGGCACCGTGGTCAACTCGAACCCGGGAAGTGCGGATTACATCGGCGCAACACCGGGCTTCAGTCTTCTCAAGCAGATCGCTACGTCCGCGGGCGGCCCGTGGTCCTCCGCGATCAACGTGGGGTTGGGCGGCGACGTCTTCTACAAGTTCACGCTCGTCAACACCGGTGCGCTGGCCTTGAGCTCGATCAGCGTCACGGATCCGCTGGTGAGCACCGCTTCCTGCACGTTTACCGATCCGCTTCTCATCGGTGGCGCGACGACATGCATCGTCGGTCCGATCGTCGCCTCGGGCGCGGCGAACAGCACCACCACCAATACGGCGACGGGCAACGGGTCGACGGGCCTGTTGACCATTCACACGG
>VBCL01000361.1 GCA_005888865.1 Betaproteobacteria bacterium
TGATCGTTCCAGTTACGCTGCAGATCTTCTCGCGTTTCTTCGATTTCATCCCCCGCTACATCTGGACCGAAGAGGTCGCGCGCTTCTGCCTGATGTGGCTGATCATGCTGGGCTCCACCATTGCAGTGCGCGACGGCACGCACTTCGACGTCGACGTGCTCCCGTCGCCCAAGACTGCCCGCGGCAAGGCGATTTCGCGCCTTATCGTCGACGGGTCCATTCTGATGGTGGCGCTGATCTTCATCGCCTTCGGCTGGCGGTTCGCGCTGTTCGGCTACGAACAGCACTCGGAGATGACCGGCATCAATATGCTCTCGATCCACATCGCCTGGCCGCTCGCCGGAATCTGCTGGCTGCTGTTCGTCCTGGAGAGAATCATCGACGATCTGCAGACGCTGAGGCGCGCCATCGATGGGTCCCGCTGAAGTCGCGGCCATCCTGTTCGGGATCTTCGCGGTCCTGATCATCCTGCGCGTTCCGGTCGCCTTCGCGCTGGGGCTCGCCTGCGTGCCGGTGTTCTTCATCGACGATCGGCTGACGCCGTTCCTGCTGTTGAACGAGATGCTGAAGTCGTACAACTCGTTCCTGCTGCTCGCGATCCCATTCTTCATGCTCGCCGCGAACCTGATGAACACCGCGGGCATTACCGAGAAGCTGATCAGCTTGTCGCGCGCCCTGGTCGGTCATCTGCCCGGCGGCCTCGGACACGTCAGCGTGCTGGTGTCGATGCTCTTCGCCGGCATCTCCGGGTCGTCGACCGCGGAGGCCGCGGGTGTGGGCGGCGTGCTGATCCCGGCGATGAAGAAGCAGGGTTACGACACCAAATTCACCGTCGCGTTGATCGCCTGCGCCGCGGTCATGGGCGTGATCATTCCGCCGTCGATCCTGATGGTCGTCTGGGGCGGCGTGATCTCGGTGTCGATCGGCGGCCTGTTCCTGGCCGGCGTGCTGCCCGGCGTGCTCATGGGCCTGTCGCTGATGGTCGCGGTCTACATTTACGCCAAGAAGCGCAACTATCCGGTCTATCCGCGCGTAACACTCAAGCAATTCGCGGTCGCCTGCGGCCAGGCGGTGCTGCCGATCCTGACGCCGGCCATCATCGTCGGCGGCATCGTCGGCGGGCTGTTCACGCCGACCGAGGCGTCGGTGGTCGCCGTGCTGTACGCGATGCTGCTGGGCGGCCTCATCTATCGCAAGCTGCCGCCAAAGGTGCTGCGGCACACGTTCTACGACTCGGCGCGCTTCGCGGCGATCGCGCTGTTCTGCATCGGCACCGCGTCGGCGTTCGGCTGGATCCTCGCCTACTTTCACATCCCGCAGCTCGTCGTCGGCGCGGTATCGAGCTGGGGCGGTGGCGTGACCAGCGTCGGCTTCATGACCGCGGCCGCGTTCCTGTTCATCGGCTGTTTCATCGACGCCATTCCCGCCATCATCATTGTCGGAACGATCCTGGCCCCGCTCGCTGCCAAGGTCGGGATGCACCCGATCCATTTCGCGATCATCGGGGTGATTTCGATCGCCTACGGCCTGGTGACGCCGCCCTACGGCTTATGCCTGATGATCGCCTGCTCGATCGGCGGTATCAAAATCAAGGATGCGGTGCGCGACACCGCGATCCTGTTCATCCCGATGCTGCTGGTCCTGCTCATCGTGATATTCTTTCCAGACCTGATGCTGTGGCTGCCGCGCAAGCTGATGCCGGCGTACGTGAAATGAATGCAAGTCTCGAGTCGCTTGCCCCCGGTTTCGGGTTGGCGGCGAGCGGTGTCGATTGCTCCCGCGCGCTTTCCGATGCGGAATTCGCGGAGCTGGAACGCACGTTCTTCCAGGCGCAGGTTCTGGTCCTGCGCGCGCAGTCGCTGACGCCAGCGCAGTACGTGGCGTTCGCGCGCCGCTTCGGCCCGCCCGAGCCGCACGTGATCGACCAGTTCCATCACCCGGACGATCCGAACATCCTGATCCTGTCGAACCGCAAGCGTGACGGGGAGCCCGTCGGGCTTGCCGACGCGGGCACGTATTTCCATACCGACTATTCGTATCTGCAGGTGCCGGCGCGCGCGACGATGCTCTATTCGATCGAAGTGCCGAAAGCCGGTGGCAACACGCTGTTCGCGAATCAATACGCCGCGTACGACGGACTGAGCGAGACAATGAAGAAGCGCATCGAGTCGCTGGTCGGCATCCACCATTACGGCAACCGCAAGGTCGCCGACGAGATGAGCCGCGTCGCTGCCTCGCCACTGACCGAGGAACAGAAAGCGAAGATGCCGCTGATCACGCACCCGCTGGTGCGGCCGCATCCGGTCACCGGCCGCAAGGCGCTCTACGCGGTATCGGGCAGCTCGTACGGAATCGTCGGCATGCCCGAAGACGAAGCCGTCGCACTGCTCGACGAGCTCGCCCTCCACGCCACCCAGCCCAAGTACGTGTACAGCCTGAGCTACCAGGTCGGCGATCTGGTCATCTGGGACAATGCCTCACTCCTGCACTCGGCGACACTGACCGATCCCGACGACCCGCGCACACTGTGGCGGATCACCGTCAAGGAGCCTTCGAGCGCGCTCGACGCACTCGTAGTGCTGGCGCCGACCTTCGCCGGCGGAAAGATGTAGCGGCGAGCCGCATCAGCCGAATGGCCGATGCCGGAGCCGGCAACCCGTGATACATTCGCCACTGAGTTGCGTCTGACCCCGCCGTGATCCCCGCGCTCCGACCGCTGTTCGCCGTTGCCCTCTCACTGCTGCTCCTGGGCATGCAGCTCGGCGCGCAGCTGCACGCGCTCGACCACGACGGTGAGCGTCTTGCCCGGCCGCACGGCGCCGCGCTTGTCGTTCCGACCGCGGCGTCGTTCGCCGGCGGTGCCCACGCATCACCCACCCCCGATCACCGTTTCGTCGCAAATCCGCTCGCAGCGTCTCTCGTCGCGACCGAATTCGCGACGTTCGCCGGTACCGCGCCGGCGTACTACCAAAGCCGCGCTCCACCCACTCTCCTCTGAATCGAGTGGCCGCCGTCGTCGCGACGGCGCTCATCGTCTTTTCGAAGGAGATCGTATGGCCCGCCCGTTCCGGGTGCCACGCGCCATTGTCGTCGCGCTGGCACTCTTGCTTTCATCGCCGCTGTACGCGGCATCCGACGCCGAAGTCGCGGAGATCCGCGAGCAGCTCCGGCAACTTCGCGAATCGTACGAGGCGCGACTGCAGGCGCTCGAGCAGCGGCTGAAGGACGCCGAGGCGGCAAAAACCAAGGAAGCGGCAGCCGCGCCGGTACCGGCGCCTGTGCCAGTCGCTGCCGCACCGCCGGGCTCGTCGCCCGCTTCCGGCATCGCCGCCTTCAATCCCGCGATCTCTGCGGTGCTGCAGGGCCGATACGCGAACCTGTCGCAGGACCCCGAGAAGTTCGCGATCTCCGGCTTCGCGCCTGGCGGCGACATCGGTCCCGGCCGTCGCGGCTTCAGCTTAGGCGAGTCCGAGCTCGCCATTTCCGCCAATGTCGATCACCTGTTTGCGGGCAATTTGATCGTCTCGCTCACGCCCGAGAATACCGTCTCGGTCGAGGAGGCCTATGGCGTGTACACGGCGGCGCCTTACGGCCTGGTGCCGAAGTTCGGACGCTTCTTTTCGGGGCTCGGCTACATGAACGAGCAGCACCAGCATGCATGGGATTTCATCGATGCACCACTCGCCTACCAGGCCTTTCTCGGCGGCCAGTACGGCAACGACGGCCTGCAGGTGAAATGGATCGCGCCGACCGATCTGTTCCTCGAGCTCGGCGCCGAAGTCGGCAATGGGGACAGCTTTCCGGGCTCGGAGCGAAACAAGAACGGCGTCGGTTCCGGAGTGATCTACGCTCACGCCGGCGGCGACATCGGTGCCAGCCATAGCTGGCGGGCGGGCCTGTCGTACCTGCAGACACGCGCGCAGGACCGCGATTACTCGCAGGTCGATCTCGCGGGCAACAACGCGCAGGTTGGTTTCAACGGCACGAGCCACGTCGCGATCGCCGACTTCGTCTGGAAATATGCGCCGAACGGCAACGCACAGAACACGAACTTCAAGCTGCAGGGGGAATATTTCTGGCGCCGCGAAAGCGGGGACCTCACGTACGACGTCGACGGAGCGCTCGGTCTGACCAATACCTCCGCATACACGTCGCGCCAGTCCGGATGGTACCTGCAGGGCGTCTATCAATTCATGCCCTACTGGCGCGTCGGCGCACGTTATGACCGGCTCGATCCGGGACACGTGGATTACGGCGCCAACGCGGCGTATCTCGACTCGCCGGCGTTCCACCCGGAGCGCTACACGCTGATGGTCGACTACACGCCATCGGAGTTCAGCCGCATCAGGCTGCAATACGGACAGAGCAAGACGCTGGCCGGCTTGACCGACAACCAGCTGTTCCTGCAGTACATCCTGACCTTGGGCGCGCACGGCGCGCACAGGTTCTGAAAGGGCATCGTCATGACATCATTCAAGCCATGGCTAGTCGCGGTCGCGTTCAGCGTCTGGGCCGCGCCCGCATTGGCCGCGCTCAACGTCTTTGCCACCGTTCCGGAATGGGGCGCGCTCACCGAGGAGCTTGGCGGCGACAAGGTCAAGGTCTACACCGCGACCAACGCGCTGCAGGATCCGCATCATGTCGAGGCCAAGCCGAGCCTCATCGCCCGCGCCCGCGCGGCCGATCTGGTGGTCGCGACCGGTGCCGAGCTCGAGATCGGGTGGCTGCCGCTGGTGACCCAGCAAGCCGGAAATCCTAAAGTGCAAGCGGGCAAGCCCGGCTACTTCGAAGCGGCACCGCTCGTGGCGATGACCGAAAAACCGACGCGTCTCGATCGCGCCGAGGGTGACGTTCACCCACTGGGCAATCCGCACATCCAGACCGATCCACGCAACATCGCGCGCGTCGCAGGGCCGCTCTCCGCGAGACTGGCCGAGCTCGATCCACCGAACGCCGCGTATTACCAGGCGCGCTACAAGGCCTTCGCCGAACGCTGGTCCGCGGCGATCGGGCGCTGGGAACGCGAAGCCGCGCCGCTCAAGGGCGTGCCGGTTCTCGTCCAGCACAAGGGCTTCCCGTATCTCCTCGACTGGCTGGGCATGAAGGAGATTGCCGCGCTCGAACCGAAGCCGAGCGTCGAGCCGACGATCGCGCATCTGTCCGAGGTGCTGGACACCGTTCAACACCAGCCGGTGAAGATGGTCATTCGCGCCGCCTACCAGAGCGATCGCGCCTCGCAGTGGATCGCCGAGCGCGCCAGGATCAACGTCGTGGCGCTGCCGTTCACCGTGGGTGGCGACGACGCTGCGAAGGATCTGTTCGGCTTGTTCGACGATACGATCCAGCGATTGCTCAAGGGGGCCCAGTGACTCTCAGCACCGCCGACATTTCCATTCTGTTGCCGGCGTTCGCCGCGGGACTCCTTGTCACCGCGACGCACGTTCCGCTCGGCACCCAGGTCCTGGCGCGAGGGATCGTGTTCATCGATCTCGCGATCGCCCAGATCGCCGGCTGCGGTGTGCTGCTCGCCGATCAGCTCGGATTCGAGCCCGAGGGCGCCGCGGTGCAGGTGGCCGCGCTCGCGGCAGCGTTGGGCGGAGCCTTGTTGCTGACCTGGACAGAACGCATGTGGCCCGAGGTCCAGGAAGCCGTCATCGGCGTCGTGTTCGTACTCGGCGCGACAGGAGGCGTGCTGCTCCTCGCCAGCAACGTTCACGGCAGCGAGCACCTGCGCGACCTTCTCGTCGGACAGGTCCTCTGGGTTCAGCCGCGCGCGCTGGCCTGGACGGCGGCGATCTATGCGGGGATTCTCGCGCTCTGGTTCGGCGCGCGCGAGCGGCTCGGCCGCACAGGGTTTTACGTGCTGTTCGCGCTCGCAGTCACGGTCTCGGTGCAGCTCGTCGGCGTCTACTTGGTGTTCGCCACGCTCATCGTGCCGCCGCTGGCGACG
>VBCL01000371.1 GCA_005888865.1 Betaproteobacteria bacterium
TCTTCACCTCGCCGTACGACCACGAGCGGATCTTCTCGGGCGAGGCCAGCCCCGTCTTGATCGCGTCGAATTCCTCTTCCTGCGTTACCTGTTTGAATAGATCGAGCAATGCTTTCATGCGTTACTCCTGAGTGATTCGCAAATACCCGACGTCGCCCCCGCGAACGCGGGGGCCCAGCGACTTTCGCCGCAAGACACTGGGTTCCCGCTTGCGCGGGAACGACGGAAGCTCTTGACCAGCTTCATCAGTACCTCTCCAGATCGATGTCGATCGCCAGCGAGCGAATTTCCTTCACCAGAACGTTGAACGACTCCGGCATGCCGGCTTCGATCTTGTGCTCGCCCTTGACGATGTTCTCGTAAACCTTCGTGCGTCCGTTCACGTCGTCGGACTTGACCGTGAGCATTTCCTGAAGCGTGTACGACGCTCCATAGGCTTCGAGCGCCCAGACTTCCATCTCGCCGAAGCGCTGACCGCCGAATTGCGCCTTGCCGCCCAGCGGCTGCTGCGTGACCAGGCTGTAGGGTCCGGTCGAGCGCGCATGCATCTTGTCGTCGACGAGGTGATGCAGCTTCAGCACGTGCATGAAGCCCACCGTGACCGGCCGGTCGAATGCCTCGCCGGTGCGGCCGTCGTAGAGCGTGACCTGGCCGCTGCGCGGGAGCCCCGCGAGATCGAGCATGTCCTTGATCTCGGCTTCGGTCGCGCCGTCGAAGACCGGCGTGGCGAACGGAACGCCGTCTCTCAGATTTTCCGCGAGCTGCATCGCCTCGCCGTCGTCGAGCCCATCGATCGCCTCCATCTTGCCGGTGCCGTTGTAGATCTTGTTCAGGAACTTGCGTATTTCGGTCGCGCTCGCCTGCGCCTTGAGCATCTCGCTGATGCGCTGCCCGAGGCCTTTCGCGGCCCAGCCGAGGTGCACCTCGAGGATCTGCCCCACGTTCATCCGCGATGGAACACCCAGCGGATTCAGCACGATATCGACCGGCGTGCCGTCGGCCATGTAGGGCATGTCCTCGACGGGAACGATCTTGGATACCACGCCCTTGTTGCCGTGCCGGCCGGCCATCTTGTCCCCCGGCTGCAGGCGGCGCTTGACCGCGACGTACACCTTGACCATCTTCTGCACGCCCGGCGGCAGCTCGTCGCCCTGGGTGAGCTTTTTCTTCTTCTGCTCGAACATCTGATCGAACAGCACGCGGGTTTGCGCGAGCGATTCCTTCATCGCTTCGAGCTGGCGCGCGGCTTCCTCGTTGGCGAGCCGGATGTCGAACCAGTCGTGGCGGTTGACGCCCTCGAGATAGTCCTTGGTGAGGCGCGAGCCCTTGGCGAGCCGTTTCGGGCCGCCGTTCGCGGTCTTGCCCAGAAGAAGCTTTTCGATCCGCGCGAACGCGTCGTTCTCGACGATGCGTAGCTGGTCGTTCAGGTCCTTGCGATAGCCCTTGAGCTCGTCGTCGATGATCTGCGCCGCACGCTTGTCGCGCTCGATGCCTTCGCGCGTGAATACCTGCACGTCAATGACCGTGCCGGAAATGCCCGACGGGACGCGCAAGCTCGTGTCCTTCACGTCGGAGGCCTTCTCGCCGAAGATCGCGCGGAGCAATTTCTCCTCCGGCGTAAGCTAAGTCTCGCCCTTCGGCGTCACCTTGCCGACGGGCACATCGCCGGCTTCGACCTCGGCGCCGATGTAGACGATGCCCGATTCGTCGAGCCGGCCCAGCTGCGCCTCGCCAAGGCTCGAGATGTCCCGCGTGATTTCCTCGGGCCCGAGCTTGGTATCGCGCGCGACGACCGACAGCTCCTCGATGTGGATCGACGTGTAGCGGTCGTCGCCGACCACGCGCTCGCTGATCAGGATCGAGTCTTCGTAGTTGAAGCCGTTCCAGGGCATGAACGCGACCAGCATGTTCTGCCCGAGCGCGAGCTCGCCCATGTCGGTCGACGCGCCGTCGGCGATGACATCGCTCTTGGCAATCATGTCGCCGACCTTGACCAGCGGCCGTTGATTGATGTTGGTGTTCTGGTTGCTGCGCGTGTACTTGGTCAGGTTGTAGATGTCCACACCGACCTCGCCCGCCGCGGTTTCGGTGTCGTTGACGCGCACGACCATGCGGTTGGCGTCGACGTAGTCGACCTTGCCGCCCCGGCGCGCGAGCACCGCGGTTCCCGAATCGACCGCAGCGGTGCGCTCCACGCCGGTCCCGACCAGCGGCTTCTCGGCGCGAAGGCACGGCACCGCCTGGCGCTGCATGTTCGAGCCCATCAGCGCGCGATTCGCGTCGTCGTGCTCGAGGAACGGGATCAGCGACGCCGCGACCGAGACGATCTGCGCCGGCGCCACGTCCATGAACTGGACCTTGTCTGCGGTCGAGAGCATGAACTCGTTCTTGGCGCGGCACGAGACCAGCTCGTCCTTGAGCCGGCCCGCCTTGTCGAGCTGCGCGTTCGCCTGCGCGATG
>VBCL01000372.1 GCA_005888865.1 Betaproteobacteria bacterium
CGATTTCGATTTCGAGGCGGCCGTCACCCGCGCGGATCTCGAGGGGTTGCCCCGGTCCCAGCCCCAACGCTTGTCGCAAAGCCTTGGGCACGACGATCCGCCCTGCAGCGTCGATGGTTGCCTTCATGCCATTTGTGTTGGCATATATCTGCCATTTCTGCAACCATCGAGATCGGAAATCTTCCTGTGCGCCTCGCGCGGATTTGACCTTCAGCTGCGGGCGCGCGATCCTTGGACGTCATCTGTCCTCCTCGCCTCCGACAACGACGACCACGATGGCCACGCCGGCCACTGATCTGCGTCACGAGCCCGCGGTCCTGAGCCTCATCGGCAACACGCCGCTGGTGGAGATCACGCGCCTCTACACCGGCCGCTGTCGTTTGTTCGTCAAGCTGGAAAGCCAGAATCCGGGCGGCTCGATCAAGGACCGTATCGCCTTGTCGATGATCGATGCGGCCGAGCGCGACGGGCGGCTCAAGCCCGGCGGCACCGTCGTCGAGGCTACCGCCGGCAACACCGGCCTCGGGCTCGCGCTCGTCGCCCGGGCCAAGGGCTATCGCGTGCTGCTGGTCATTCCGGACAAGATGTCCGCGGAGAAGGTGCTGCATTTGAAGGCCCTCGGCGCCGAGATCCGGATGACCCGCTCGGACGTGACCAAGGGCCACCCCGAGTACTACCAGGACATGGCGCAGCGGCTCGCCGCCGACATCCCCGGCGCGTTTTACGTCAACCAGTTTGGCAATCCGGCGAATCCGCTCGCGCACGAGCGCACGACCGGCCCCGAGATCTGGGAGCAGATGGGCCACGACGTCGGCGCCGTCGTGTGCGGCGTCGGATCGGGCGGGACGTTGACCGGCCTGACGCACTTTTTCGCCCGCGTGAGCCCGGCAACCGAAATGGTGCTGGCCGATCCGGCCGGGTCGGTGCTCGCACCTTACGTCGAGACGGGCAAGATCGGTGAAGCGGGCTCGTGGGTCGTCGAGGGCATCGGCGAGGACTTCATTCCGCCGATCGCCGATCTCTCGGGTGTGAAGAAAGCCTATGCAATTCCCGATGCGGAGAGCCTCGCCACGGCGCGCGAGCTCCTGCGCTCCGAGCTGATTCTCGGCGGCTCGTCGGCCGGAACGCTGGTCGCCGCCGCGCTTCGTTACTGTCACGACCAGACCGAAGCGAAGCGTGTCGTGACGTTCATCCCGGATACCGGCAGCAAGTATCTGTCGAAGATGTACAACGATTTCTGGATGATCGATCAGGGATTCATCGAGCTGCCGCGCTACGGCGACCTGCGCGACCTCGTGTCGCGCCGCTATGAGGCCGGCGCGATCGTGTCGGTCAGTGCCGAGGACACGCTGCTGACCGCGTTCCAGCGCATGCGGGTGGCAGACGTTTCGCAGGTGCCCGTGCTCTCGGGCGACGACGTCGTGGGAATCCTCGATGAATCCGACGTGCTGCTGCACGTGTACAAGCAGCCAGACCGCTTTCGCGACAAGGTCGCCACCGCAATGACCCAGAGACTCGAGACCCTGAACCCGGGCGCGGGCCTCGCCGACCTGCTCGCGATACTCAATAAGGACCACGTGGCGATCATTGTCGACGACGGCCGCTTCTTCGGTCTCATCACCCGCTACGATCTGCTCACCTTCCTGCGGAGAAGCCTGCCGTGAACGACACGACCAGCAAGCACGCCAGCAAGATACGGGAAGGATTCGCGACGCGCGCGATCCAC
>VBCL01000376.1:0-467 GCA_005888865.1 Betaproteobacteria bacterium
TGATACGCCGGCAGCGCGATCGCGGCCAGAATACCGACGATCGCGACCACGATCATCAGTTCGATCAGGGTAAAACCCTGCTGCAAACGTTTCATTTGTCCCATCTCCATGAAGTGAGTACTTGCTCCCTACCCCGTCGCACCCAAGGATGCTCACCGCTTATCAGCAAGGGACATGCCATTACTTTAGGGACGGCTCGCTTCCTTTCGGCCGCCCCGCCTGTCGGTG
Source organism: Betaproteobacteria bacterium (assembly GCA_005888865.1). GTDB lineage: Bacteria > Pseudomonadota > Gammaproteobacteria > Burkholderiales > Casimicrobiaceae > PALSA-1003. The sequence goes on from VBCL01000376.1 coordinate 229, forward strand.
TTCCGCCGCCGTCTGTACCTCGCCTCGGCTGCGCCGTGCCGCGAGCCTGCTGGCCACCCGGAAAAGGCTTGTGCCGCAGCATACAGATCCCTATTTCGGGTGACGCTCCACGTCACATCGTGCCCAAATCAGGTTGCCATGAGGCGGCATCGGCGCTGATGCTTGGCTTGCAGGACTGGCAAGCCCGCCGTTCAGCCTGAGCATGAGCGTCAACGCATCGATAGGCAACTCGATGAGCC
>VBCL01000376.1:560-4264 GCA_005888865.1 Betaproteobacteria bacterium
ATGCGGCTTTGTGCGGCCGCGCGCGTGAGCTGAGGCGCTCCCTACGGGGCGCTTTCGCGCAACACCAGTTCCCTCGTTTGGTTGACTTTGTCCATGTAAGACGCTATCTTACCGAGCATGAAAACGACCATTTCTACCAAGGGGCAGCTCATACTGCCCGCCGAGATCCGCCAGCGAGATCGTATCGAGCCCGGCCAGGAGTTCGACGTCGAGCGTATCGACCGCGGCGAGTATCGCCTCGTTCGCCGGCAGCCTCGTCCCAATGAAGGGCTCGTCGACTGGCTGATGGCTTGTCCGGAAAAAGGCTACTTCGTTCCGATTGAATCCGAGTCGACCGACACGTTGTGACCTATCTCGTCGATGCTAATGTTCTCAGCGAGGCCACCAAGCCTGCGCCTGACCCCAAAGCAATCGAGTGGTTGCGCCGCAACGAGCGCGAGCTGGCAATCGACCCTATTATTCTGGGCGAGATTCGCTTCGGTATCCATCTTCTACCTGCGGGGAAGCGCCGTCGTCGACTGGAGAGCTGGTTTGATGAGGGCGTCGCCAGAATCGTTTGTGTCCCATGGGACGCGCCGACTGGTCTGCGGTGGGCGAAGCTTCTTGCCGAACTGCGGAGATCCGGTCAATCGCTGCCCATCAAGGATAGTCTGATCGCGGCGACCGCGCTCGCTCACGGCTTCACCGTCGTCACGCGAAACACCCGCGATTTCAGCAAGGCGGGGGTGAAGGTGCTTGACCCGTTCGCGTAATGGATCTGCAGCGCTTCCTACGCGGTCGCATCCTGCTTTGCCGCTGCGACTCCGGGATCCAGATACTCCACCCGCGTGCCGGCGACTTCGATGATGTCGCCCGGTGCGAGGACCGCCCCGTCGCTGCCGACCGGTTGGCCGTTGAGTGACGGCGGCGAGATGCCCTCGACCGGCTTGATCCTGAAGGAGGCGTCCTCCTGGACGATGGACGCCACCTGGACTCCAGGCCTCCCGAGGGTGGTCTCAGACTTGGTCAGGGCGATCAACGTCCCAGCCTTGAGGCCGGTAAGGAGCCTCAGCGATGGTCCTTGAGGTGTCGGTGGCGGGGCCGGTGGCACGGGGGGCGCCGCGACGACTTCCTTCTTATCGACAGGGACGGGCTCGGCTATCAGGTCATCCCGTATGACTGCGGTCGCGGCGGGAGCCGCGGCTGCGGCGGGAGACGCCGTGGGTCCACCCTTCTTCTTCTTCACGAAGGCCATTCCCGTGGCGACCTTCGATCCGAGCTGCGCATCATCGTCGGCGCAGTAGACGAGCTTGTTCCGGCCGATCTCGATCTCGTCACCGTCGCGCAGGAAGTGCTTGGCGACCGGCTTGTCGTTGACCAGCGTGCCGTTGGTGCTCTGCAGGTCCTCGAGGAACGAATCGGCCAGGATGGTCACGACGACCGCGTGCTCGCCGCTGACGGCGAGGTGGGGCAGGCAAATATCGTTGTCCGCGCGGCGCCCGATCGTCGTCCGCTCGCGCGTGAGCGGGATGTCGAGCGTGGTGCCGTCGGGAAGGAAAAGGACGAGCTTGCTCATGGTTTAGGGTGTGCCCAGGCCCAATGAAGCAAACTTGGGTCCCGGTCGGGACGACTCCCGTTGTACGTCATTCCCGCGCAAGCGGGAATCCAGTGTCTTTCGCGCAAAGCCGCTGGGTCCCCGCGGTCGCGGGGACGACGAAACGGGGCGATTGCACCCAACATGAGAGTCAACTTGAGTCCCGGCCGGAGTCTATCCTGAGCGCAGTCGAAGGGCCGGGACGACCCATCTCTGCCACTCGTCCGGGCTCACTCCGGTTTCTTGGCGAGCCAACGTTGCAGCCAGCCCGACGTGGGCAGGAAGTCGGCGGGAACGCGCAGGAGCACCACCGAAATATTATCCCGCCCGCCGTTCTGGTTGGCGACGTCGATCAGCTCGGCGGCGGCTTCCGCCAGATCGACGCGCTTCGCGACCACGATGTCCCGCACCACATCGGCTTCGACCATGTCGGTGAGGCCGTCCGAGCAGAGAATGTAGATGTCGTCGGCCTCCACGCGGTATTCGGCGATGTCGGCAGGAACGACCGCCTCGATGCCGAGCGCGCGCGTGACCAGATTCTTGTTGAGCGAATACTTGGCCTGCTCCGGCGTCAGCATGCCGCTGTCGATCTGTTCCTGGAGGAGCGAGTGGTCGTGCGTGAGCTGCTCGAATTTATCGGCGCGCAACCGATAGCAGCGCGAGTCGCCGATGTGGCCGATGCTGATCCGGTTCTGGAAGAACACGGTCGCGACCAGCGTCGTCCCCATGCCGGCGCACTCGGGGCGCGCCTGAGCGGCCTCGTAGATGCCCTTGTTGGCGAGCGCGATCTGCTGCTGGAGGAGCAGCGCCGCGTGGGTGAGGCCGCTGCCGATGTCGACTTTCGACAGCTCGCGTCCCGACTTCAGCTCCGGCATCAACCCGGTACTGATCACGTTGACGGCGATCCCGCTCGCAACCTCACCCGCGCTGTAGCCGCCCATGCCGTCGGCGAGCACGGCGAGGCCGGCGTCGCCGTCCACGAACACCGAGTCCTCGTTATGTGTGCGCACCATCCCCGGGTGCGAGAGGCTTGCCACATCGAGGGGTACGCGACTGCTCATGGATGATCTTCTCTGCAGCTCATTCTGGGGCCGGCCGTCGGCGGCCAGTTTACCCCGCAGGCGCTCGCAAGGCGAGGGTAGGTCCGCCCGCCTGTCACCGCGAGCGCGCGCGGTTGCGGCGCCGGATCAGCCACATGCCCGCGATCACCACGAAGCCAAAGAAGACCGGCGGTGCGAGCGAGGCGAGGCCGATGGCGTTCGCGGCGATCCACGGCTGGACCACCGGGTCCTCCACCGCCATTTCGCCGGCGATGTAGCCGAGCAAGCCGCCCCCGGCAAGCACCAGCACCGGAAAGCGCTCGATCAGCTTCATGATGATCTGACTGCCGACGATCACGATCGGAATGCTGATGACGAGCCCGAACACGAGCAAGGGCAGGTTGCCCTTCGCGGCCGCCGCGACCGCGACGACGTTGTCGAGACTCATCACCAGGTCGGCGACGATAATCGTTCCGACCGCGATGAGGAGACGGTCGCTGGCCTTGACCTTGTGCTCGCCGCTGTCGTCTTCCGCTACCAGCTTGACGCCGATCCAGAGCAGGAGCGCAGCGCCGACGAGCCTGAGCCACGGATACACGAGCAGGCTCATCGCGAAGAACGTGAGCAGGATGCGCAACCCGATCGCGCCGAGCACGCCCCAGAAGATTCCATACCGCCGCTGCCGGTGCGACAGGTTGCGGCAGGCCAGCGCGATCACGACCGCGTTGTCGCCCGAGAGGAGGATGTTGACGAGAATGATCTCGGCAACCGCGACCCAGAATTGCGGCGTGACGAACTCAGCCATGTGGAGCTTCTAGGCTAGTCGTCATTCCCGCGAAAGCGGGAATCCAGCGTCTTACGTTCAACGACACTGGGTCCCCGCGTGCGCGGGGACGACGGACAGACGCATCTCATAACACGCTCTTCAGCAGCTTGCCCATCTCGGCGGGATTGCGCGTGACCTTCATACCCGACGCTTCCATGACCGCCAGCTTTTCCTGCGCCGTCCCTTTGCCGCCGGAGACTATCGCGCCGGCATGTCCCATGCGCTTACCTGGCGGCGCGGTGACGCCGGCGATGAAGCCCACGAC
>VBCL01000027.1:0-4141 GCA_005888865.1 Betaproteobacteria bacterium
GACGAGCTGCGCTACGTCCACGAGGACTCGGCTGTCGACATCTCCGACGAGATCAGCCGGCTGCAGAAGAAAAGCCAGCAGATCACCAAGGAAATCTACGGCAAGCTCACCGCCTGGCAGGTGGCACAGGTGGCGCGCCACCCGCAGCGGCCTTACACGCTCGACGTCATCGCCGGAATGTTCACCGACTTCCACGAGCTGCACGGCGACCGGACTTATGCCGACGACGCGGCGATCGTCGGCGGCCTGGCGCGGTTCAACGGTGCTCCGTGCATGATCATCGGCCATCAGAAGGGACGCGACACCAAGGAAAAGATCTTTCGCAATTTCGGGATGCCGCGCCCGGAGGGCTACCGCAAGGCGTTGCGGCTGATGAAGCTCGCGGCCAAGTTCGGGCTGCCGCTGTTCACCTTCGTCGACACGCCGGGCGCCTTTCCCGGCATCGGCGCCGAGGAACGGGGGCAATCCGAAGCGATCGGCCGCAACCTCTATGAGATGGCGGGATTGCGCACGCCGATCATCGTCACCGTCATCGGCGAGGGCGGTTCCGGAGGCGCGCTCGCGATCGCGATCGGCGACGTGACGCTGATGCTGCAGTACGCAACCTATTCGGTGATCTCGCCGGAAGGTTGCGCGTCGATCCTGTGGAAGTCGGCCAAGCACGCGGAAGAAGCCGCCGAGACGCTCGGGATCACGGCGCAGCGCCTGAAGACGCTCGGCCTGATCGACAAGGTCGTCACCGAGCCGATCGGCGGTGCGCACCGCGACCACGCCGCCACGATGGCGATGCTCAAGAAGGCCCTGACCGAGGCGCTGCGCCACGTGCAGGAGCAGCCACTCGACGCGGTGCTCGAAGCGCGCGAGGACAAGCTGCTCGGCTATGGCAAGTTCAAGGAACTCACCGCAGGTTAGGGAACCTACGCCGCACGACGCCGTCGCTGTCGTGAGCACGGCGCTCGCCGCGGCTCTCGCCGGGCATGTCCGTCCGGGCGCGAGCCTCGCTGTCGCGCTGTCCGGCGGACTCGATTCCATCGTGTTGCTCGACGCCGCCGCCGCGCTGGCCGAGCGGCATCCGATCATCCTGTCCGCAATTCACGTCCACCATGGGTTGTCGCCCAATGCGGATCGCTGGGCCGACTTCTGCTCCGCGCAGTGCACGACGCGCAACGTCGCGCTGAGCCTTCATCGGCTGCACCTGGCGCGCGCGCCAGGCGCGAGCCTGGAGGCGCAAGCGCGCGACGCGCGCTACGAATGCCTGCTCTCTGCGGGCGTCGACGTCGTCGCGCTCGCCCATCACGCCGACGACCAGGCCGAGACCGTTCTACTCCAACTTCTGCGCGGGGCGGGCCCGCAGGGTCTCTCTGCAATCCCCGCATTCCGGCCCGGACATCCCGCTCTGCTGCGTCCGTTGCTCGACATTCCGCGCACCACGCTCGCCGAGTACGCGAGCGCCCGGGCGCTTACTTGGGTTGAGGACGAGAGCAACACCGATCGCCGGCACGCGCGCAACTTCATTCGTGGCGATGTCGCGCCGCTTCTCGCAGCGCGCTTCCCTGGATACCCGGGTACGCTCGTCCGCGCGGCGCGTCACCAGGCGGAAGCGGCGTTGCTCGCGAACGAACTGGCGTTGATCGACGCCGCTGGAGCGATCGATAAGGCCGGCCTCGCCCGCGCGCGGCTGACCGCGCTGCCGCCGGCGCGGGCGCGAAACCTCCTGCGCTGGTTTCTGCACGAAAAAGGATTGCGTCACCCCTCGGAAGCGCGGCTCACGGAGATGATGCGCCAGCTCTCGAGCGCGGGTGAAGATGCGCGCATTCGTATTGCGCACGACGGTGCCGAGATCGGCTCCCACCGCGGGCGCGTCGCCGTCCACGCACCCGAGCCGCCCGAGTTCGAGCGCATCTGGCGCGGCGAGTCGGAAGTTTCGCTGCCCGGCGGCGTGCTCGCTTTCGAGCGCGCGCGCGGCGCGGGTCTCGCCGCGGTAAAACTCGAGCGCTCGCAGGTGACGCTGCGCTCGCGCCACGGCGGCGAGCGTATCCGTCTTGCAGCCAATCGGCCGACGCACGCGGTCAAGAAGCTTCTGCAGGAGGCACGCATGCCGCCGTGGGAGCGAGAGAACCTTCCTTTGATCTGGTCGGGCGACGAGCTCGTCGCAGTACCCGGGATCGGTGTCGCGCTCGCCTTTCAGGCCGGCCCCGAAGAGGCAGGCTGGCGCGTCGAATGGCGGCCGAGCCCCACGATCTCTAGTTGATCGCGGTCAAGTCCGCGCACGCCCGCGGGGCGTAATGTTCACTTGAGGGGGCCGCACGCGACGCGAAGTGATTGACAGGCGCCGCGTTCCCGGCGCTAAACTTGCGGCAAACAAGAACGGCCGCTTTCCATCGTTTCGGAGGACTCATGAAGCTTCGTCTATCCGTCGCGCTCGCGACGTCGGCGCTCCTTGCATTCGCGGGCCTCGCGATCGCGCAGCAGCCCACCATCATCAAGTTCAGCCACGTCGTCGCCGTCGATACGCCCAAGGGCAAGGGCGCCGAGTATTTCAAGAAGCTCGCCGAGGAACGCACCAAGGGCCGCGTCAAGGTCGAGGTTTATCCGAACAGCCAGCTCTTCAAGGACGGCGAGGAGATGGAAGCATTGCAGCTCGGCTCGGTGCAGATGCTGGCGCCCTCGGTTGCCAAGTTCGGCCCGCTCGGAGTACGCGAATTCGAGGTGTTCGACCTGCCGTACATCTTCGACAGCTTCGAGGAGTTGCACAAAGTCACCGAAGGTCCCGTCGGCAAGACGCTGTTCAAGAAACTCGAGAGCAAGGGCGTCACCGGCCTGGCATTCTGGGATAACGGGTTCAAGGATTTCAGCGCCAACAAGCCGATCAAGGTCCCGGCCGACTACAAGGGGCTCAAGCTGCGCATCCAGTCCTCCAAGGTGCTCGGAGACGAGATCAAGGCGCTGGGTGCGATCCCGCAGGTCATGGCGTTTTCCGAGGTCTATCAGGCGCTGCAGACCGGCGTGGTCGACGGGACCGAGAATCCTCCGTCCAACTTCTACACGCAGAAGATGCACGAGGTACAGAAGTACCTTGCACTCACCGACCACGGTGTCATCGAGTATGCGGTGATCGTCAACAAGAAGTTCTGGGACGGACTGCCCGCGGACATCCGCACCGCGCTCGAAGGCGCGATGAAGGACGCGACCAAATACGCAAACGACATCGCCAAGAAGGAAAACGACGACGCGCTCGAAGCGGTGCGCAAGAGCGGCAAAACGCAGATCATCACGCTGACCGCCGATGAGAAGGCGCAGATGAAGAAAGCGCTCGTGTCCGTTCACAAGGAAAACGAGTCGCGCGTCGGCAAGGAGATTCTCGCCGAGGTGTACAAGGACACGGGATTCAAGCCGTGACAGCGCGCTCCACCGGTCGATGGACCGGCGGCATCGCGGTGATCCGCCGATAGAGATGTACGTGGCGCCATCATGCCGGTAGACAGCGCTGCGAAGACAAGGGGCCCGTGAAGATCCTGGACCATCTCGAGGAGTGGCTGATCGCATTCCTCATGGGCGCGGCGACGCTGGTCATCTTCGTCGCCGTCATGCATCGATACATGGCGGGCGCGCCTATCCCAGTGCTGCAGGACTGGCTGCTCGCGATGGACTTGTCGTGGGCTCAGGAGCTGTGCATCTACATGTTCGTGTGGATGGCGAAGTTCGGCGCAGCCTATGGCGTGCGCACCGGCATCCACGTCGGCGTGGACGTCATGATCAACCGGCTGCCGGACCGTACGCGTAAGCTCTACGTGTTGTTCGGCCTCGGTGCGGGGGCGCTGTTCACCGGCATCGTGGGCACGCTGGGAGCGAGCTTCGTGTGGGACATCGCGCACACCAACTCGACTTCGCCCGACCTCGAGCTGCCCAAGTGGATCGTGTACTTGTGCATCCCGCTCGGCTCCTACCTGATGTGTTTCCGCTTCCTGCAGGTCGCCTGGTCGTTCGCGCGCACCGGCGAGCTGCCGCACCACGACGTCGCGCACGTCGAGGGGATCGGCGAGACCGCCGCCGGCAGCCTCGCCGCGCCAGATCTCCATCCGGCGCCGATCAAGGAGGGAAACTCGTGAGCGCCGGTGGCAGCGCAGCGGCAGAATTGGCA
>VBCL01000027.1:4263-20065 GCA_005888865.1 Betaproteobacteria bacterium
CGCGCTGGCCGGCGCTGATCCCGCCGGTACTGATCGCGATCCCGGTCGTGCTGAAGCTCGCCGGCGCCGACGTCGCCAACGCCTGGATCATCTTCGCGCTCCTGTTCGGCCTGATGCTGACGGGCATGCCGATCTCGATCTCGCTCGGGCTCACGGTGCTCACGTATCTGTTCGCGATGACCTCGGTGCCGATCCAGTCGGTCGCGTTAAAGCTTTTCACCGGCATCGAGAAGTTCGAGATCATGGCGATCCCGTTCTTCATCCTCGCCGGCAACTTCCTCACCCACGGCGGCGTCGCACGGCGGATGATCAACTTCGCCTCGTCGATGGTGGGCCACTGGGCCGGTGGCCTCGGTCTCGCCGGGGTGATGGCGTGCGCTCTCTTCGCCGCGGTGTCGGGCAGCTCGCCCGCCACCGTCGTGGCGATCGGGTCGATCATCCTGCCGGCGATGGTGAAGCAGGGCTTTCCGGCGCGATTCGGCGCCGGTGTCATCACCACCTCCGGTGCGCTCGGCATCCTGATCCCGCCGTCGATCGTGATGGTGATGTACGCGGTTGCGACGAGCACCTCGGTCGGCGCGCTCTTCATCGCCGGCATCGTCCCGGGGATTGTGCTGGCGACGATGCTCGGCCTTACGACGTGGTGGCGCGCGCGGAAGAACAACTATCCGCGCCAGCCGAAGGCCACGTGGGGCGAACGCTGGCGCACGTTCCGCCAGAGCATCTGGGGATTGTTGCTCGTGATCGTCGTGATCGGCGGCATTTACACCGGGATCTTTACGCCGACCGAGGCTGCCGCGGTGAGCGCCGTCTACGCGTTCTTCGTCGCGATTTTCGTGTACAGGGACATGCCGCTGTCGAAGGTGCCGAAGGTGCTGCTCGATTCGGCGAACATGAGCGCGATGCTGCTCTACATCATCACCAACGCGGTGATGTTCAGCTATCTGATGACCTCGGAGCAGATCCCGCAGGCGCTGGCGGTGTGGATGCTCGACAAGGGACTCGGTGTCGTCGCCTTTCTGCTGTTCGTCAACATCGTGCTGCTGCTCGCCGGCAACGTCATGGAACCCTCATCGATCGTGCTGATCATGGCGCCGATCCTGTTTCCGGTGGCGATGAAGCTCGGCATCGATCCCGTGCACTTCGGCATCATGATGGTGGTCAACATGGAGGTCGGCATGTGCCACCCGCCGGTCGGCTTGAACCTGTATGTGGCGAGCGGCATTACCAAGATGGGCATCACCGAGCTCACCGTTGCCGTGTGGCCGTGGCTGCTCACGATGCTGGTGTTCCTGGTGATCGTCACCTACTGGCCGACGCTGTCGCTGGTCCTGCCCAGGGCGCTCGGCATGATAAGTTGACGGCGGCGCGGCGGCTGCCACAGAAACCGAAGCCCGGCCAAGCCGGGCTTTTTCTTGGGCGTGTCCAAGAATCCCGTTGGAATCTCGGAATGGGCGCGGAGATCTCCTTTCCCGCCCGGCGGTTGCGCGCCTCTCGCGTCTCGACCGGTTGACAGCCTGAAATCGGTCGACAGCCATGTTAGAATTATGAATTTACTCGATTTTATAGTGGTTTTGTCCGTCGGGCCGACCCGCCTTCGAGCTGGAGGGTGGTGCTTCCGGGCGGTCAGGCCCATGATGGAGTTCCTGAATGTCTGTGGAGCGCACTCTTTCGATCGTCAAACCGGACGCCGTTGCCAAGAACGTCATCGGAGAGATCTACTCGCGGTTCGAGCGCGCGGGTCTGAAGATCGTCGCAGCGAAGATGAGCTGGCTGGCCCGAGGCGACGCCGAGGGCTTTTATGCCGTCCACCGTGGCCGGCCGTTCTTCGCCGATCTGGTCGAATTCATGACCTCCGGCCCGGTGATGATCCAGGTGCTCGAAGGCGAGAACGCGATCGCGAAGAATCGCGATTTGATGGGCGCGACGGATCCGAAGAAGGCGGCGCCCGGCACGATCCGCGCCGATTTCGCGCAGAGCATCGACGCCAACGCGGTGCACGGCTCGGATGGACCGGAGACTGCGCGAACCGAGATCGCCTACTTCTTCCCGACGCTCGAGATTCACAGCCGATGATGGAGAAGCTTCACCGCAACGACGCGAAACAGGCAAGGATGCCTCTTCAACTGTCTTTACCCTGCGTCACTCGCGTCGCGTGTCGTAAAGCTTTGCTCTCATGATCAACCTCCTCGATTTCGATCATGACGCGCTGACGGCGCTCTTCGCCGAGCGCGGCGAGAAGCCGTTCCGGGCGCGGCAGACGCTGCGCTGGATCCATCGTCGCCTGGTCGACCGCGTGGAGGCGATGAGCGACCTCGCCAAGTCCACTCGCGAGACGCTCGCGCGCGACGCCGAAATTCATGCGCCCGCGGTCGTGCGCGATTCGGTGGCCACGGACGGCACGCGCAAGTGGCTGCTCGACGTCGGCGGCGCGAACGCGATCGAGACGGTCTACATTCCCGAGGACGATAGGGGCACGCTGTGCGTTTCCTCTCAGGCCGGCTGTGCGCTCGACTGCGCGTTCTGCTCGACCGGCAAACAGGGGTTCAACCGCAACCTGTCGGTGGCCGAGATCATCGGACAACTCTGGCACGCCAACCGCGCGCTGCTCGCCGACGGCGTGACAACGCCATGGGTCGAGCAGGGGCGGCACCCGATCACCAACGTCGTGATGATGGGCATGGGCGAGCCGCTGGCCAACTTCGACAACGTCGTCGCCGCGATGCGCATCATGCTCGACGACGATGCCTACGGGCTCTCGCGGCGGCGGGTGACGCTGTCGACCTCGGGGCTCGTCCCCGCGATCGATCGTCTGAGCGAGGCGTGCCCGGTCGCGCTCGCGGTCTCGCTGCACGCGCCCGACGATGCCCTGCGCGACGCGCTGGTGCCGATCAACCGCAAGTATCCGCTCTCCTCGCTCCTCGCTGCGTGCGTGCGCTACATCGAGCGCGCGCCGCGCGACTTCGTCACCTTCGAGTACGTGATGCTCGATCGCGTCAACGACGCTCCGGAGCAGGCGCACAGGCTCGTGGCGCTTGTGCGCGACGTGCCGTGCAAATTCAACCTGATCCCGTTCAACCCGTTTCCGAACACCGAGTTCCGCACCAGCTCACGCAATCGGATCGTCGCCTTCCAGCACGTCCTTCAGGAAGCCGGCCTGGTTGCGACGGTGCGCCGGACACGCGGCGAGGACATCGACGCTGCTTGCGGACAGCTGGCGGGACAGGTGCAGGACAAAACCCGGCGGCGAGCGCATCGCATCCATGCCGTTGCTGCGTCTTAGGCCCATGATCGTGCACAGGGTTTTCGCGAGCCCTCATTGGCGTGGCGTGCTCGCGGTCGTCGCGCTGGCGCTCGTCGCCGGATGCACGACCAAGCAAACCGTCAGCGAAGGGCCGCAGGCCGTGCCGTTGCCTCCGCCGCAGCTCGCGAGTCCCGGGGTCCGGGCACAACTGCACACCGAGCTCGGCGCGGGGTACTACGAGCGCGGCCAGATGGAAGTCGCGCTCGATGAACTGAACCTGGCGATAAAGATCGATCCCAGCTACGCACAAGCCTACAACATCTTCGGACTTGTCTATGCGGTGCTCGGTGATGATCGCAAGGCGGAGCAGAGCTTCGGTCAGGCGCTGCAGCTCGCCCCGAACGATTCGGATATCCGTCACAACTGGGGCTGGTATCTCTGTCAGCACGGACGCGAGCGCGAAGCGATCGGGGAATTCGAGACCGCCGTGCGCAACCCGCTCTATCGCACGCCCGAGGTCGCACTGGTCAACGCCGGCCGATGCTCGCAGCCATTCGACGAACGCGCCGCGGAGAACTATTACCGGCGCGCGCTCGCGGCGCAGCCGGGTAATCCGCTGGCGAGCCTCGGGCTCGCGCAAATCGCCTACAAGGCTCGTCGCTACGACGAGGCGCGCGCGTGGATGAGAGGCGCGATGCTGACGACCAACCCGCCGCCCGAAGGGCTGCGTCTGGGCATGTGCGTCGAACGCAGGCTCGGTGATCGTCAGGCCGAGCTCTCCTATGTCTCGCAAATGAAGAACCGGTACCCGAACGCACCGGAGACGCAAGCACTGGCGACGGAGACTTGCGAATGAGCGCGACGCAAGCGGGCATCGAAGCGTTGCAGCCACCGCCTCCTTCCCCGGACGGGCCCGGTGCGCGGCTTAGGGCCGCGCGAGAGGCGTCCGGTCTTTCGCTCGATCAGGTTGCGCAGCAGTTGAAGCTCGCGCCACGGCAGGTGAAGGCGCTCGAGGACGAGGATTTCGGAAAGCTCCCGGGACGCACGTTCGCGCGCGGTTTCGTGCGCAACTACGCGCGCCTGCTCAACCTCGAGGCCGACGATCTGCTTGCGCTCATGCCCGACGCGGCCTACGCGCCGGCGCTCGGATCGCCCGCCCTGCACTCGACGAGCACGACGAGGGGCGAGCCGCCGACGGCAACGGTCACCCGTCCCAATTTCATGCGCTGGCTGATTCCTCTGGTACTGGTCGCGAGCATCGTCGGCGCGGCGGCGTACGAATGGTATCGCGGCGGCCTCGTTGCGCCGGGGGACGTGTCGCACACCGTGGCGAGCGCGCCCCAGGTGGATCCCCAGTTGCCGGCGCCCCCGGCAACGCCCCCTGCGCCGGCGACGGGCACGAGCAGCACGCTGCTCCCGAATCCACTCGCCGCCGAAGGGCAAGCCATCGAGCCCTCGCCGGTACCGGAGGCGCGCGACGCGAGCCCGGCAACGGCGGCGCCGGCTGCGGCGCCGGAGGCTGCTGCAACGCCGGCACCGCTGGTCCTCGCCTATCGTGGCCCGTCCTGGACCGAGGTCCGAGACCGCACCGGGCAGCTTTTGATCGCCCGCATGTTTGCCGCGGGCTCCGAGCAGTCCATTCGCGGCACGCCTCCTTTCGAGGTCGTCATCGGCAACGCGCGCGCGGTCACGCTCACCTACCAGGGCAAGCCGATCGACCTCGGCCGTTACACGCGCCAGAACGTCGCGCGGCTGCGCCTGTCGTGACGCTTTCGCTTTCAGCCGATTCGGTCGCGTAATCCCGTGGACGCGCCGACGATCCAGGCCGTTCGCGGCATGAACGATGTGCTGCCCGACGAGGCGGTGCTCTGGGAGCACCTCGAGCACGCGGCACGCAAGATCTTCGCGCAGTACGGTTATCGCAACCTGCGCGTGCCGATCGTGGAGGCGACGGGGCTGTTCGTGCGTGGCATCGGCGACGCGACCGACATCGTCGAGCACGAGATGTACAGCTTCGAGGACCGGTTGAACGGCGAAAGCCTGACGCTGCGCCCAGAGGCGACGGCGGGGATCGTGCGCGCCGCGATCGAGCATCACCTGACCTACGAGCGTCCCCAGCGGGTGTGGACGGCCGGCCCGATGTTCCGGCACGAGCGGCCGCAGAGGGGGCGCTATCGGCAGTTTCATCAGCTCGACGTCGAGGCGCTCGGCTTCGAGGGCCCCGACGTGGATGCCGAGCAGATCGTCATGCTGTCGCGGTTGTGGGAGAAGCTCGGGCTCGCGGGCATGTCGCTGCACATCAACACCATCGGCGATCCCGACGAGCGCCTGGCCCACCGCCGCGCGCTCGTGGCCTACTTCGGCGAGCACGCCGGCGCGCTCGACGAGGATTCGCGCCGCCGCCTCGCAACCAATCCGCTGCGCATCCTCGACAGCAAGAATCCGTCGATGCAGAGTATTATCGCGGGCGCGCCAAAACTCGTCGACCAGCTTGGCGCAGACTCCGCTTCGCGCACGCACTTCGAGGGCGTCAAGGCGATTCTTTCGGAGGCTGGCATCGCGTTCGAGGTCAATGCCCGCCTGGTGCGAGGCCTCGACTATTACAATCGCACGGTCTTCGAGTGGGTCACCGATCGGCTGGGCGCTCAGGGAACGGTTGCCGGCGGGGGGCGCTACGACGGACTGTTCGAGCAACTCGGCGGGAAGGCGACGGCGGCATGCGGCTTCGCGATCGGCGTCGAGCGCATGGTTCTTCTCCTGAAAGACGGCGGGCGAACGGCCGAGAGCGTCCCCGATGCCTATGTCGTGCACGTCGGCGAGGCGGCGGCGCCGCTTGCGCGCACAACCGCCGAGCGCCTGCGCGATGCCGGGTTGACGGTGACGGTGAATGCAGGTGGCGGCAGCATCAAGGCGCAGATGCGACGCGCCGACGCGAGCGGCGCCCGCTGGGCGCTGATCGTCGGCGAGGACGAGGTGCGCAGCAACCGCGTCGCGCTGAAGCCGCTGCGCGTTGCAGCCGAGCAGGTATCGTTGCCGCCGGAGACGGTGGCCAAACACATCGGTGCCACCCTGGAACGGGCGGAATGAGCGCTTCGCTCACCGCCGAAGCTTACCAAGTCGCTTCGCGACTGCATAAGGATTGACTATGGCAGTTTACGATCTCGAAGAGCAGGAGAAGCTCGACGACCTCAAGGCGTGGTGGGCGACCTATGGCAAGTACGTCAGCGCCGCGGTCGTGACCGTCGCGGTCGTGGTCATCGGCGTCCAGGGCTGGCGCTGGTACCAGCATACCCAGGCGCAGAAGGCGAGCGTGTTCTACCAGGCGGTGAGCCAGGCGGCGCGGGCCAACGAGCTGGCAAAGGCGAAGGACCCGGCAACGCAGCTCGAGGAACGCTTCAGCGGAACGTCCTACGCGCCGCGAGGGGTGCTGCTCTATGCGAAGCTTCTCTACGATTCCGGAGACAAGGCCCAAGCGAAAGCGCAGCTGCAATGGGTGATCGACCATGCCTCCGAGGAGGAGCTCAAGGCGATCGCGCGCTTCCGGATCGCTCAAGTCTTGCTCGACGACAAGCAGTACGACGAGGCGCTGAAGGCGCTGGACGTGAAGACCGACGAAGCGTTCGCGCCGCTCTATGCCGATCTGCGTGGCGACATCCTGGCCTCCGCCGGGAAGAATGCCGACGCGCGCAGTGCGTATCAGACGGCGCTGGCCAAGCTCGACGCGAAATCGGGTTATCGCGCGTTCATACAAGCCAAGCTCGACGCGCTCGGCGGCCCGCTCCCGCCTCCGGCCGATGCCGCGGCTGCGCCGGCGGCCCCGCCGCCCAGCGCTCCGGGTCGATGAAGCCGCGCGCGAGCATGGCTCGGGGCGCCCTCGCCGCGCTTGTCTCGCTCTGCGTCATCGGGCTCGGTGGTTGCTCGACGCTGTCGAGCTGGATGCCGTCGTGGTTGACGGAGCCGCCGTCTTGGCCCTCGTGGCTCTCGTTCGGCGCCAACCCGCACAAGCCGGGGCCGCTGCCGGCACTCGAAGCCAAAGCGACCGCTCGCGTGAACTGGCAGGTATCGCTTGGCAGCAAGGGGGGGCCCGCCTTCGCTCCCGCGGTACGCCCCGACGCGATCTACGCGGCCTCGCCGGACGGGGTGCTGGTCAGCGTCGATCCCGCGAACGGAACGCAGCGCTGGCGCATCAACACCGGAAAGCCGCTCTCGGCAGGCGTGGGCGCCGACGCGGTCGCAGTCGCGGTCGGGACCGACAAGGGCGACGTGCTCGCCTTCGACATCAGCGGCAAGCCGTTGTGGCAGACCAAGATCACGAGCGAAGTGAGCGGGCCTCCGAAGCCGACGGACGGCATCGTCATTGTGTGGTCACTCGACGGCAGGATCTTCGGTCTGTCCGAAACCGATGGCGCGCGGAAGTGGGTGTACCAGCGCCCGACGCCGCCCCTTACCGTGCGCCGCTACGCCGGTGGTGTCGTCACCCGCGGCGGGCTGTTCACGGGTACGCCCGGCGGGAAGCTGCTGGGGATCAACGTTGCCACGGGCGCACTTGCGTGGGAGGGGAACGTCGCCACGCCCAAGGGCGCGACCGAGCTCGAGCGGCTCGCAGACATCACGAGCTTGCCGGTGGTCGAGGAACGGCAGGTCTGTGCAGCGGCCTATCTTGGCCGCGTCGCCTGCTTCGACCCGCAGCGTGGCACGCCGACCTGGTCGAGGGACTTCGGCAGCCTGGGCGGCCTCGCGCTCGATAACCGCTATCTCTACATCACGGACGACAAAGGGGCGGTCCAGGCACTCGACAAGTCGACGGGCGCATCGGTCTGGAAGCAGGACAAGCTCGCGCAACGCTTCCCAAGCGGTCCGGTCGTCGTCGGTGACTATCTGGGGGTCGTGGACGCCGAAGGCTACCTGCACCTGCTCGACCGCAGCGACGGCAACCTCGTCGGTCGCGTCGAGACCGACGGGAAGGCGCCCTTGTCGCAACCCGCCACGGTCGCAGACGCCGTGGTCTGGCAGAGCGTTGGCGGCAACCTGATCAGCGCCAGCGCGAAGTAGCGGGAGAAAGCGTCACCACAGAGGACACAGAGAACACAGAGAAAGACCTTCAAGCTCAAGAAACACGAGATGACAAGCGCCGAGTCGATGTAAAAGAGATTTCCTCCGTGTCCTCTGTGCTCTCTGTGGTTCAGGAATTGACTTTCCGCGCGACCACCACGCTCATCCCATGCTCCCCACTCTCGTTCTCGTCGGCCGGCCCAATGTCGGCAAGTCGACGCTCTTCAATCGCCTGACCGCTTCGCGCGCGGCGCTGGTCGCGGATTTTCCCGGGCTCACGCGCGACCGCCACTATGGACGCGGCAGGGGTGGCGACCGGCCGTACCTCGTCGTCGACACCGGCGGCTTCGAGCCCAAGGCGAGGAGCGGGATCATGCAGGCGATGGCCGGACAGACGAAGATCGCGATCGCGGAGGCCGATGTCGTGATCTTCCTCGTCGACGGCCGCGAGGGCTTGACCGGGGAGGATCGCACGATCGCCGACCTGCTGCGCCGCTCGGGACGTCCCGTCGTGCTTGCGGTGAACAAGGCGGAATGCCTGGCGCCCGAGCGGGTCACGGCGGAATTCCACGAGCTCGCGCTGGGCACGCCGGTGCCTGTTTCTTCGGCGCACGGCGAGAACGTTCGCGAGATGATCGACTACGCGCTCGAGCTCTGTCCGCCGACCGTGGAGGCGGACGATGCATCGTCCGCCGAGGACAAGCGGATCCGGGTCGCGATCGTCGGCCGGCCGAACGTCGGCAAGTCGACGCTGGTGAATACGCTGCTCGGAGAAGAACGCGTTATCGCCTTCGCGGAGCCGGGCACGACTCGCGACTCGCTTTATCTCGATTTCGATCTTCGCGGTCGTGCCTATACGCTCATCGATACCGCAGGCGTGCGGCGGCGCGGGAAAGTGACCGAGACGATCGAGAAGTTCTCGGTCATCAAGACGCTGCAGGCAATCGAGGACGCCCACGTCGTCATACTGCTGCTCGATGCCGAACAGGGAATCTCGGACCAGGACGCGCACATCGCCAGTTACATCCTCGAAGCCGGGCGGGCACTGGTGGTCGGAGTCAACAAGTGGGACGCAGTCGACGACAGCGGCCGCGGCGCAATCAAGCGCGAGGTCGAGCGCAAGCTCGGGTTTCTCTCTTTCGCCGAGTTGCATACGATCTCCGCACGCGATGGAAAGGGGATCGGGGCGCTCGTCGCGGCCATCGACCGGGCCTACGCCGCAGCGATGGCACGGCTGCCCACGCCGCGGCTTACGCGTGCGCTTCAGGCCGCGATTGCGCGCCAGCAGCCGCCGCGCGCGGGGATGGCCCGCCCGAAGATGCGCTATGCGCACCAGGGAGGGGCGAACCCCCCGTTGATCGTGATCCATGGCAATTCGCTGGGCAAGGTCCCGGAGGGCTACCGGCGGTACCTGGAACATTTCTTTCGGGAGGCGTTCCAACTGCAGGGCACGCCGCTTAGGATACAATTGAAGACTGGCGCCAATCCCTACGCGGAATCCGCTACGCACCGGCGGAAACGCCGCTAGGACCGCGATGCCGGGGCTTGCCCGGCGCCGGCCTGGACGAACAACGGTGCAGTGAAAAAAACCCAAGCGGAGCATGCGATGAGCAACAAAGGGCAAATGCTACAAGACCCGTTCCTGAACACCCTGCGCAAGGAGCACGTTCAGGTTTCCATCTACCTGGTCAACGGCATCAAGCTTCAGGGACAAATCGAGTCGTTCGATCAGTATGTCGTCCTGTTGAAAAATACCGTCACCCAGATGGTATACAAGCACGCGATCTCGACCGTGGTCCCGGCCCGCGCGATCACGATGGCGCACGACAACGAGCGCGAAGCCGCATAGCGCGGTCGCGTTTGGGGCCTCGCCGACGTTGCCCATCAACAGTAGTCGAAGGCCGGGCCCCTCGTCGGCGCGCGATCGGGCGCTGCTGGTCGAGCTCGACTTCGGCGATGGCGGCACCAACGAACGGCTCGCCGAGCTTAAAGCGCTCGCCCGCTCGGCGGGCGCCGACATCGCTGACGTCGTCACGGCTCGCAGGGCGAAGCCCGACCCTGCGCTTTTCGCGGGCAGCGGCAAGGTCGCCGAGATCGCGGCGCGCCGGGCAGGGACGAGCTCGGACGTCGTCATTTTCGATCACGCGCTCTCCGGAGCTCAGCAGCGCAATCTCGAGCGGGCGCTCGACTGTCGCGTCGTCGATCGGACAAGCCTCATCCTCGATATCTTCGCCCAGCGCGCGCAAAGCGCCGAAGGCAAGCTGCAGGTCGAGCTGGCGCAGTTGAAGCATCAGTCGACCCGCCTCGTGCGCGGCTGGACGCACCTCGAACGCCAGAAAGGCGGGATCGGGCTCCGGGGTCCGGGCGAGACGCAGCTCGAGACCGACCGCCGGCTGATCGGCATCCGCGTCAGGCTCCTGAACGAGCGCCTCGAGCAACTCGGGCGCCGCCGCGAGACGCAGCGTCGCGCCCGTCGGCGCGCGGCCGTGCGCAACGTCGCGCTCGTGGGCTACACCAACGCAGGCAAGTCGACCTTGTTCAACCGCCTCACCGGTGCCAGCGTCTACGCGGCCGATCAGCTCTTCGCCACGCTCGACACGACGCTGCGCCGCTGGCGGCTGCCGGACGCCGAGGATATCGTGCTGTCCGACACGGTCGGATTCATTCGCGACCTGCCGCATGACCTGGTCGCGGCGTTCCGCGCAACCCTGAAGGAAGCCGTCGACGCGGACCTGCTGCTGCATGTCATCGACGCGTCCCACGACGATCGCGATCTGCAGATCGCCGCCGTCGACGCCGTTCTCGCCGAGATCGGCGCCGCCGACGTCGGGCAGATTCTGGTGCTGAACAAGTGCGACGCCGCGGGGTTCGCACCGGGCGTCGAGCGCGACGAATATGGTAAGATTCGCGCCGTTCGTTTGAGCGCGCTCACGGGCGCGGGCGTGCCGGAATTGGCCGCAGCGCTGGCCGAGCGGTTTCCGCGTGGTGCCAGGAACGTTGCGTACCGGGCGGCAACCGCCTGACGCGCTCGAAGCAGCAGCACCTTGCCACAGCTCACACTCGCCACCCCTCGACCCAGGCCGCAGCAGCCGGCTTAAGACCCATGTCGCTTAACGATCCGCAATGGGGTAAGCGCGGCCGCACCGGGCCGCCCGATCTGGACGAGATCTGGCGCAACGTCAACCGCCGGGTCAACGAGCTGTTCGGTCGCCGTGAGCCGGACGAGGGCGATGTCGGCAAGCCTCCGCGCTCGAGCTTTCCGCTCGGCGGCGTTGGGCTCCTCATTCTGCTGGTGCTCGTCGTATGGCTCGCCAGCGGCTTCTACATCGTCGACGAAGGCCGGCGCGGGGTGGTCACGCGTTTCGGCAAATATACCGAAACGACTCAGCCGGGCCCGCGATGGCACCTCCCGTTCCCGGTCGAGGCCGTCGACGTGATCGACTTCTCCAGGATCAAGACCGTCGAGATCCACGGCAACACGCCGGCCAGCCGTTCGGCGCGCGGGCTGTTGCTGCTGACCGATGACGAGAACATCACCGATGCGCTGTTCGCCGTGCAATACCGGCTGAAGGACGCCAAGGACTACGTGTTCGGCGTCAAGAATCCTGACGACGTCCTCGTGCAGGTGGCGTCGACCGCGATCAGCGAGGTGGTCGGCCGCAGCCAGATGGACTTTGCGCTCTACGAGGGGCGAGGCGACATCGCGAAGAAGACCGAGACGCTGATGCAGGAGATGCTCGATCGCTACGGCACCGGGATCCAGATTCAGAGCGTATCGCTGCTCGATTCGCAACCTCCCGAGCAGGTGCGCCCCGCCTTCGATGACGCGGTGAAGGCCAAGCAGGATCTCGAACGGCAGAAGAACGAGGGGCAGGCCTACTCCAACGACATCGTCCCGCGCGCCCGGGGGCTCGCCTCGCGTTTGCTGCAGGAAGCCGACGGCTACAACACGCAGGTGATCCAGGAAGCAGAGGGTAACGCGAGCCGCTTCAAGCAGATCCTGGTGGAATACAACAAGGCGCCGGTCGTCACCCGCGAGCGGCTTTATCTCGACATGATGCAATCGGTGCTCGGCAACACGAGCAAGGTGCTTCTCGACCAGAAAGGCAGCAACAGCCTGCTCTATCTTCCGCTCGACCAGCTGGTCAGGCAGGCGCAGGCCGGAGCGGGCACAACGGGCGGGAGCACCGATGCCGCGCACGTCGCGCCGCCGCCGCCCGAGGTCGCGGTCGATCCGAGCCGCGCGCGCGAGCTTCCGCGCAGCCGTGACCGGGGAGACGGCCGGTGAAAACCGCGGTCCCGATCATCGCGCTCATCGTTGCAGCGCTCCTGGTGCTGTCGCAGTCGATCTACACGGTCGACCAGCGCCAGTACGCGATCAAGTTCCAGCTGGGCGAGTTTATCGACGCCAAGACCGAGGCCGGGCTTTATTTCAAGGTCCCCCTGTTGCAGAACATCAAGGTCTACGACCGGCGGATCCTGACCCTCGACGCGCCGCGGCCCGACCGCATCACGACCTCGGAAAAGACGCCGCTCAACGTCGACTTCATCGCCTATTGGCGCATCATCGACGTTCGCAAGTACTACCAGGCCGTCACCGGTGACGAAGAGCTCGCCAAGCAGCGCTTGGCGCAAACGATACGCTTCAGCCTGGCCCAGGAAATCAACAAGCGCACGATCCACGAGGCGATCTCCGCCGAGCGTGACAAGATCATGGCGACCACGCGAGCACGCGCCGATGCGGACGCGAAGCAGATCGGGGTCGAGATCGTCGAGGTCCGCCTGCGGCGGGTCGAACTGCCCGAGGAGGTGCTGCCGCAGGTCTACCAGCGCATGGAATCCGAACGCAAGCGCGTGGCGAACGAGCTGCGTTCGCAAGGCGGGGCGGAGTCGGAGAAGATTCGCGCCGATGCGGATCGGCAGCGTCAGGTGATCCTCGCCGACGCGTACCGGACGGCGCAGAAGACCAAGGGCGACGGCGACGCCAAGTCGGCTGCGATCTATGCCGCCGCGTATGGGCAGAACCCCGAGTTCTACGCCTTCTACCGCAGCCTCGAGACCTACAAGGCGACGTTCCGCAGCAAGGGCGACCTGATGGTGCTCGATCCGAACTCCGAGTTCTTCCAGTACCTGAAGCAATCCGGCGGCGGCAAGGGCACGCCCCGTCCCGGCGCCAAGTAGTCTTCAAGCCGACGGAGCGAGCCGTGCCGGAAACATTCCTGGCCGCGTGTGCGCTGGTGCTCGTGCTCGAAGGATTGCTGCCGTTGGTCGCTCCAGGGACGTGGCGCGAGGCGTTCCGGCGGCTGACCGAATTGAGCGACGGGCAGCTTCGCTTCATCGGGCTCATCTCGATGGCGATCGGCGCGATCCTCCTGGTGGCTGTCTATGCGTAAGTGGGTGCTGCCGGACTATATCGACGATATTCTCCCCGCCGAGGCGGAGCGGATCGAGAGCTTGCGCCGGCGGCTCCTCGATCACTTTCGCGATCACGGGTATCGGCTGGTGCAACCGCCACTGGTCGAACACCTCGAGTCGCTGCTCACCGGGACCGGGCACGACCTCGAGCTGCAGACTTTCAAGGTGGTCGATCCTCTCTCCGGGCGGCTGCTGGGCCTTCGAGCCGACATGACGCCGCAGGTCGCGCGCATCGACGCGCATCTTCTGAACGAGCCCGGTGTCACGCGGCTGTGCTATGCGGGGAGCGTGCTGCGCACCGTCGCGAGCGGCATTTCGCAGTCGCGCGAAGTACTGCAGATCGGCGCGGAGCTCTACGGCGATCCTGACGTCGGCGCCGACAAGGAAGTCCTGGGATTGCTCCTGTCCGCGCTCGAGGCGGTTGGTGTCCGCGCACTGCACCTCGACCTCGGCCACGTCGGCGTGTATCGGGCGCTCGCCAGCGGCGCGCGCATCGGAGGAGACGGCAGCGACACCGACCTTTTCGCGGCGATGCGGACCAAGGACGCGCCTGCCGTGGCCGAGCTCACCGCCAAGCTCCCGGCGATCTGGCGCGACGCGTTCGTCGCGTTGCCCACGCTCTATGGCCCGGCGGACGAGGTGCTCGTGGCGGCACGCACGCGGCTCCCCGACACGCCGTCGATCGCGTCCGCACTCGACGCACTTGCGACGCTCGCGCATGCCGCGCGCGACCGGGTCGACGCGCTGCACATCGATCTCGCCGATCTTCGTGGCTACCGTTATCAGAACGGCGCGAGCTTTTCGGTGTTCACCGTCGGTGAACCGAATGCGATCGGCCATGGTGAGCGCTACGACGGCATCGGTAAGGCATTCGGGCGCGCCCGTCCAGCGACCGGATTCACGCTCGACCTGCGGCAGCTCGGCTCCATCGTCAACCGTACCGTGTGAACGATATGGGCAAGAACGTTGTTGTCATTGGTACGCAGTGGGGCGATGAAGGCAAGGGCAAGGTCGTCGACTGGTTGACCGAGCATGCGCAAGGCGTGGTCCGCTTTCAGGGCGGCCACAACGCCGGGCACACGCTGGTCATCGGCGGCAAGAAGACCGTGCTGCGTCTGATTCCTTCGGGCATCCTGCGCCCCGCGGTGCGCGTCTATCTCGGCAACGGCGTGGTCGTCTCGCCCTCGGCGCTGCTCCAGGAGATCGCCGAGCTGGAAGCCGCCGGCATCGAGGTGCGCGCTCGGCTGGCGATCTCTCCGGCGTGCCCGCTGGTGCTGCCGTATCACATCGCGCTCGATCAGGCGCGCGAAACGGCGATGGGGGACACGAAGATCGGCACGACCGGGCGCGGCATCGGACCCGCTTACGAGGACAAGATCGCTCGCCGTGCGCTGCGGGTGCAGGACCTGTTCTACCCCGACCGCTTCGCAGCGAAGCTCGAGCGCGTGCTCGAATACCACAACTTCGTGCTGACGCAGTACTTCAGGTGCGCAGCGGTACCGTTGCGCGAGACGCTCGACGCGACGCTCGCGGCCGCGCCGGCGATCGCGCCCATGGTCGCCGATGTTGCGGCACTGCTGCAGGCCGCGCGGCGGGCCGGCGAGTCACTGCTGTTCGAGGGCGCGCAGGGCGCGCTCCTCGACATCGATCATGGGACGTATCCGTACGTGACCTCGTCGAACTGCCTCGCCGGCGCCGCGGCGCCCGGGGCCGGAATCGGGCCGCAGATGCTCGATTACGTTCTGGGCATCGTCAAGGCGTATACGACGCGCGTAGGCACCGGGCCGTTCCCGACCGAGCTCACCGACGACATCGGCGCGCGGCTCGCCAAGCGCGGCAATGAGTTCGGTTCCGTCACGGGCCGGCCGCGGCGCTGCGGCTGGCTCGACATTCCGGCGCTTACGCGCTCATTCCAGTTGAACGGCGTCAACGGCTTATGTATCACCAAGCTCGACGTGCTCGATGGCCTGGAATCAATCAGGATCTGCACCGGCTACCGCGTCGCCGGAGCGCCGCTGGCGCTGCTTCCGACCGGTGCCGAGGCCGTGGCGGAATGCGAACCCGTCTACGAGGAGCTCCCGGGCTGGACCG
>VBCL01000027.1:20136-20831 GCA_005888865.1 Betaproteobacteria bacterium
CCGATCGCGATGGTGTCGACCGGCCCCGATCGCGACGAGACGATCCTGGTGCATCATCCGTTCCACTGAGCGGCAGACCGGCGATACGACACCGAGCGATAACACGACGACCATGACCCTCAACGTAAGCTGGGAACAATACAACACCCTGGTCGAGCGTCTCGCGCTCAACGTTTACGACTCGGGGTGGAGATTCAACCAGGTCATCTGCATCGCGCGCGGCGGACTGCGCGTGGGTGACGTCCTGTCGCGAATCTTCGAGGTGCCGCTCGCGATCCTGTCCACCCACTCGTACACGGCCGAGGGAGGCACTGTCCGCGGCCAGCTCGTGATCGCCGAACACATGACGATGACCGCGCCGCGCCTCGGTGAGCGCGTGCTGCTCGTCGACGACATGGTCGATTCAGGCCACACGCTCGAAGTCGTGTTCAACACGCTGCCGGAGCGCTTTCCACACATCGCTGACATCCGGACGGCGGTCGTCTGGTACAAGGGACACTCGGTATTCAAGCCCGACTACTACGTCGATTACCTGGCCGACAGTCCGTGGATCCACCAGCCCTTCGAAGTCTATGACACGCTGCGGCCGGATGCGCTCCAGGCTCGACTCGGCGATGTTGCCGCGCCCCGCGGGAAGAAGACCTGACGATTCCAGCGACTATTTCGACTGCACGTACGCGGCGACGGCCTGGATC